>NZ_JBSHAW010000025.1:0-114894 GCF_053611685.1 Streptomyces sp. NPDC054786
GCCCGGGGGCCGGCCGGCCGGCCCCCGGGCCGCGGCTGGGCCGATCGGCGTCCCCGGGCCGTACCGGGGCGCTGGATATCCGGGGCCGTCGTCGGGGTTCTGTGGTGGTGGGCCGCGGTCCGGCTGGTGGTGTGGCCGCAGTCGGCGGGGGTGGTCGAGGGGGTCGTGGCACTGGGCGGCTGGGGGCTCAGCCTGCTGCCGGTGCACTGTGTTCCGCGGACGGACCGCACCGGCGGCGGCTGCCGTCGTGCCGTGGTCCGGGCGGTGCGGGGGTTTCGCGGGGTACGGGGGGCGTGTGGGGCGGTGCTCACCAAGGCATGGCGACGCCGCCGTTCGGGCGGAGGATCTGGCCGGTCATGAAGGACGAGGCGTCCGATGCCAGATGCAGCACGGTGTGAGCGATGTCCTCCGGCTCTCCCACCCTCCCCAGCGGTGACATCCGGATCATCGGTCCCTCTGCCTGCTGCTGCGCCTCCGCGGTGTGGCGCTCGGTCATGGCCGTACGGATCCAGCCCGGGGCGACGGCGTTGACGCGGATGCCGTGCCGGCCGACCTCCGTGGCCAGGGTCTTGGTGAGCTGGACGACGGCGGCCTTCGCGGCGCCGTAGCAGAGCAGGCCGGGCGCGCCGGTGTCGATCGCGCCGGAAGCCATGTTCACCAGGGAGCCAGGGGTGGCGGTGGCGATCATGGCGCGGGCCGCCTCCTGGCAGCCGTACAGCACGCCCTTGAAGTTGGTGTTCCACACCCGGTCCAGATCCGCGTCCTCGGTCTCCAGGACGGCGCAGGAGTACATGATCCCGGCGATGTTCGCCATCACATCGAGGCGGCCGGTGGTGCTGCGGGCGGCATCGACGACGGCGGCGATCTCGTCGCGCCGGGTGACATCGAGGTGGTGGGCGTGCGCCGAGCCGCCCGCCGCGGTGATCGCCGCCGTGGTCGCCTCGACGCCCTGATCGTCGAGGTCCGCGCAGTGCACGGTGGCCCCGGCCTCGGCGAGGAGGGCGGCGGTGGCGCGGCCGATACCGCTCGCCGCTCCGGTGACGATCGCGGTGCGGCCCGTGAGGTCGTACGCCGTGAAGGGCATGGGGCGAGGGTAAGGAGCTAGCTGACGGGGCGTCAATTGGTGCGGCGGAATGCGAGGGGGCTCAGTCGGCGGGCCGGGCGTCCGGCCGGTCGGGCTGGCAGGCGGGGCACCAGTACGTGACGCGTTCCTCGGCGGCGGGGTCCTGGTCGGCGGTGCGGATCCCGGTACCGCAGCGCAGACAGGGGCGGCCGGCCCGGCCGTAGACCCACAGCCGGCGGTCGGGGCGGGCTCCGCCGCTGCCCTCCAACGGGCGTGGGCGGTGCCCCCAGGGGGTGGTGGTACGGGCAGGGCGGTGCTTGTTGGCTTCCAGGAGCTTCTTGGCGAGTGCGGGCATGCGCTCCGGATGGGGCAGCCGTCCAACAGGGAGCCAGGGGGAGGCGCGCAGCAGAAAGCACAGCTCGGACTTGTAGACATTGCCGATGCCGGCGAGATTGCGCTGGTCGAGCAGGGCCTCGGCGAGGGGCCGCTCCGGGGCGGAGAGCAGCCGGCCGAGGGCCTGTGCCGGGTCCCAGTCGGGGCCGAGGAGATCGGGGCCCAGGTGGCCGACGACCCGGGACTCGTCGGTGGTGCGCAGCAGATCGAGCACGGGGAGGCGGTAGCCGACCGCGGTGTGGTCCGCGGTGCCGAGGATCGCCCTGATCTGGTGGGCGGGGCCGCCGCGCCAGCGCTCGGCGGGGGCGTAGATCTTCCATGCGCCGTCCATCCGCAGATGGGAGTGCAGGGTGAGGCCGCCCTCGAAGCGGGTGAGGAGGTGCTTGCCGCGGGGCACCACGTCCAGCACCTCGCGGCCGGTCAGATCCACCGTCGCGAGCCGGGGGACCCGCAGGTCGCAGCGGGTCAGCGGGCGGCCGGCCAGTGCTTCGCGGAGCCGCTGGGCCACGCGCCAGACGGTGTCACCTTCGGGCATGTCACCATCATGCCGGGCGGGTGGGCGCGGGCGGGACCCCTGGCGCCGGGGGCCGGTCGCCGCCTCCCGTCACCCCCGCAGCCGCAGCCCCCTCGGGGTCGGGTGGAAGCCGGCGGACTCCAGGGTGGTGGCGTAGGGGGAGGTGAGCGCGGAGGTGCCGTTGATGCGTTCGGTGGTGATGGTGCCCAGGGCGCCGGCGCGGGCGGCATCCGTGAGCGCCTCGACGGCCAGCTGGAGACGGGCGTCCATGGGCGCCGGAGCCGGGTCGTGGCCGAGCGGCCAGATGAGCAGGGTCTTGCCGCCGCGCTCCATGTAGAGCGTCAGTTCGCCGTCGACGAGGACGACGAGGGAGCCCGCCTTGCGGCCGGGTTTGTGGGTCGAGCCCTCGGGCGGCTCGGGCCAGGACAGGGCGGCGCCGTAGGCATTCGCCGGGTCGGCGGCGGCCAGGACGACGGCGCGCTGCGGACCGCCGCGCCGGGACTGTGCCGGGCCGCCGTCCGGCAGGGCGTCATCGGTGGTGCGCTCCCGCTGGGTGCTGACCGCGCGCAGCCGGTCCACCGCGCCGTCCATCGCGAACTGGGCGGCGCCCAGCCCCTCCACCACATAGCCGCGGCGGGCCTGCCCGGACTCCTCGAAGGCGGCCAGTACGCGGTATGCGGCGGAGAACCCGCCCTCGACGCCCTCGGCGGCGACCGCGCCGCGGGTGACGATGCCGTGCCGGTCCAGGAGTGTTCGGGCCAGGGCGTGGGCGCGATGGGTGGGGTCCGGCTCGGCGGCGGGCAGCAGTGACCAGCGGCCGCCCACGGTCGGCGGGCCGGAGCGGGAGGCGGTGGGGCGGCCGCTGCGGCCCGTGGCCGCCGCGGTCAGCGTGCCGTATCTGCCGCGGGGGACGGTCCGGCGGGCGCGGTGGGCGGTCGAGCCGGCCGTACGGCCCGAGCCGAGGAGGGCGCGCAGCGGGGCCAGGGTGTCATTGGTCAGCCGGCCCGACCAGGCCAGGTCCCACAGGGCGTTGGCCAGTTGGAGGTCGGTGGCATCGGGGTGGGTGGTGGCGCGGACCTGGTCGGCGAGCTGGCGGAAGAAGAGGCCGTATCCGGGGGCGAGGGCGGTCAGCAAGGACTCGTGCAGCGCGGTCAACTCCAGTGGGAGCGGCTGCGGGAGCAGGAGCGGGGCGGAGTCGGCGAGATGGAGGGAAACCCAGCCGTCCTTGCCGGGGAGCGCACCGGCGCCGGCCCACAACACCTCGCCGGTGGTGGTGAGTTCGTCGAGCAGGGCGGGGGTGTAGCCGCCGACCCGGGAGGGCAGCACCAGCTTCTCCAGGGCGGAGGCGGGCACGGGGGCGCCCTGGAGCTGCTCGATGGCGCGCACCAGACCGTCGATACCGCGCAGGCTGTGCGACGAACCGCCGAGCGGTGCCGGCACCCCGCTCGGCGGAGCCGGCCGGGGGGCGCTGATGTGCTGCCACTGGGGGAGGAAGGCGGCGAGCGCGGCGGGCGGCACCGGCTCCAGCTCCTCGCGCAGCGCGGCGAGCGAGCGGCGGCGCAGCCTGCGCAACACCTGGGCGTCGCACCACTCCTGGCCGATGCCCGCGGGGTGGAACTCCCCTTGGACGACCCGGCCGGCCGCGGCGAGGAGATGCAGGGCGCCGTCGGTGACGGCCGTGCCGAGGCCGAAGCGGGCGGCCGCCTGCTCGGAGGTGAAGGGGCCGTGGGTGCGGGCGTAGCGGGACAGCAGATCGCCCAGCGGGTCCTTGACCGGTTCCGTGAACGACTCCGGGACGCCGACCGGCAGCGCCGTGCCCAGGGCGTCGCGGAGCCGGCCGGCGTCCTCGACGGCGACCCAGTGATCGGTGCCGGCGATGCGCACCGAGAGGGCACGGCGGGTGGCGGCCAGCTCCCTGGGCCAGGCCGGATCCGCGCCGCGCTCGACCAGTTCGGCGTCGGTCAGCGGCCCCAGCAGCCGCAGCACGTCGGCGACGCCCTCGACGTCCTTGACCCGCCGGTCGTCCGTGCGCCACTGCAGCTCCCGCTCCAGCTCGGCCAGCACCTCGGCATCCAGCAGCTCGCGCAGCTCGGCCTGGCCCAGCAGCTCGGCCAGCAGCCGGGAGTCCAGGGAGAGGGCGGCGGCGCGGCGCTCGGCGAGCGGGGAGTCGCCCTCGTACAGGAACTGGGCGACATAGCCGAACAGCAGCGAGCGGGCGAACGGGGACGCCTCGGGGGTGGTGACCTCCACGAGGCGGACCCGGCGGGCCTCGATGTCCCCCATCAGCTCCGTCAGACCCGGTACGTCGAAGACGTCCTGAAGGCATTCGCGGACGGCTTCCAGCACGATCGGGAACGAGCCGAACTCGCTCGCCACCTGGAGGAGCTGGGCGGCGCGCTGACGCTGCTGCCACAGCGGGGTGCGCTTGCCGGGGCTGCGCCGCGGCAGCAGCAGGGCACGGGCGGCGCACTCCCGGAACCGGGAGGCGAACAGCGCGGACCCGCCGACCTGGTCCGTGACGATCTGGTCGACCTCGCCGTGCTCGAAGGCGACATCGGCCGCCCCCACGGGGGACTGCTCGGGGTCGTACTCCGTGCCGCGGGCGCCCAGGCCCGGATCGGCGGCCGGGTCGAAATCGCCGTCGCCGTCCAGGAGGTCGAGGCCCATCAGATCGGCGTCGGGCAGCCGCAGCACAATGCCGTCGTCGGCATGCATCACCTGGGCGTCCATGCCGTAGCGCTCGGCGAGACGGGCGCCGAGGGCCAGCGCCCACGGGGCGTGGACCTGGGCGCCGAAGGGGGAGTGGATGACCACCCGCCAGTCGCCGAGCTCGTCCCGGAACCGCTCCACGACGATCGTGCGGTCATCGGGGACATGGCCGCAGGCCTGCTTCTGCTCGGCGAGGTAGCTCAGCACATTGGACGCCGCCCAGTCGTCCAGCCCGGCGGCGGACAGCCGGGACCGGGCGTCCTCCGGACCGAGCGCGCCGAGCTCGCGGAGGAACGCGCCCAGCGCGCGGCCCAGTTCGAGGGGGCGGCCCAGCTGGTCGCCCTTCCAGAAGGGCAGCCGTCCGGGTACGCCGGGGGCGGGGGTGACCAGCACCCGGTCGCGGGTGATGTCCTCGATGCGCCAGGACGTCGTGCCGAGGGTGAAGACATCGCCGACGCGGGACTCGTAGACCATCTCCTCGTCGAGCTCGCCCACCCGGCGGCCACCGCCGCCCTTGCCGGAGTCGCCGCCCGCCAGGAACACCCCGAACAGGCCGCGGTCGGGGATCGTGCCGCCGGAGGTGACGGCCAGCCGCTGGGCGCCGGGGCGGCCCGTGACGGTGTGCGCGACGCGGTCCCACACCAGGCGCGGGCGCAGCTCGGCGAAGGCGTCGGAGGGGTAGCGGCCGGCGAGCATGTCCAGCACGGCCGTGAACGCCGACTCGGGAAGCCCGGCGAACGGGGCGGCCCGCCGGACGACGGCCAGCAGCTCCTCGACGTCCCAGGTGTCCATCGCGGACATGGCGACGAGCTGCTGGGCGAGGACGTCCAGCGGATTGGCCGGCACCCGCAGCGCCTCGATGGCGCCCGAGCGCATCCGCTCGGTGACCACGGCGGCCTGCACCAGATCGCCGCGGTACTTGGGGAAGACGACGCCCGTCGAGACCGCGCCGACCTGATGCCCGGCCCGGCCGACCCGCTGCAGCCCGGAGGCGACCGACGGCGGCGACTCCACCTGGATGACCAGGTCGACCGCGCCCATGTCGATGCCCAGCTCCAGACTGGAGGTGGCGACCACGGCCGGCAGCCGGCCCGCCTTCAAGTCCTCCTCCACCTGGGCGCGTTGCTCCTTCGAGACGGAGCCGTGGTGGGCGCGGGCCAGCAGCGCAGGGGCGCCCTTGGCGGCCCCGGACCCGCCCATCAGCTCCGCGGGGGAGTGGTGCTCGGGCAGCTCCGCGACGGATCCGCCCGGATCGGGTTCGGCGCCCAGGGAGCGTTCGTAGGCGATCTCGTTGAGTCGGTTGCACAGCCGCTCCGCCAGCCGGCGGGAGTTGGCGAAGACGATCGTGGAGCGATGAGCCTGGACGAGATCGGCGATCTTCTCCTCGACCTGCGGCCAGATGGACGGCTTCTCGCCGGTGTCGCCCTCCTGGACCGGCGAGCCGCCCAGCTCGCCCATGTCCTCCACCGGGACGACCACCGAGAGGTCGAAGCGCTTCCCCGACGGCGGCTGGACGATCTCCACCCGGCGCCGCGGCGACAGATAGCGCGCCACCTCCTCCACCGGCCGCACCGTCGCGGACAGCCCGATCCGGCGGGCCGGGCGGTCCAGGAGCTCGTCCAGCCGCTCCAGGGACAGCGCCAGATGCGCACCGCGCTTCGTGCCGGCCACGGCGTGGACCTCGTCCACGATCACCGTCTCGACGCCCGCCAGTGCCTCCCGGGCCGAGGACGTCAGCATCAGGAACAGCGACTCGGGGGTCGTGATCAGGATGTCCGGCGGGCGGTTGGCGATCGAGCGGCGCTCGGCGGGCGAGGTGTCCCCGGAGCGGATGGCGACCTTGATGTCCGGCTCAGGCTGCCCGAGACGGACCGACTCCTGCCGGATGCCCGTCAGCGGACTGCGCAGGTTGCGCTCGACGTCGACGGCCAGCGCCTTCATCGGAGAGACGTACAGCACCCGGCAGCGCTTCTTCGGCTCGGCGGGCGGGGGAGTGCTCGCCAGCGCGTCCAGGGACGCGAGGAAGGCGGCGAGGGTCTTGCCGGAGCCCGTCGGCGCCACCACCAGGACGTCCGAGCCCGCGCCGATCGCCCGCCAGGCCCCCTCCTGCGCGGCGGTGGGCGCGCTGAACGCCCCGGCGAACCATCCGCGGGTCGCGGGGGAGAAGGAGTCGAGCGCTGCCGTAGCCATGTCCTCCATCGTGCACCGGACCACTGACAACGCGGACGCCGCGTGCTGCGCCGCAGGCCGCGGGCCGGGGATTCCCGGCCGTCCACGCAGCGGACGTGCGGGCCGGCGGCCGTCCGGCGGACGCAGAATGGGGGCATGGTCACGGTCGGTGGACAGAGCGCGGCCGACGGCGTGCCCGGTGCGGGCGCCACGCCGCGGGCCGGCGGTGAGTGGGCGCGCCACTGGCGCTACGCCGGGCTGCCCGGCCTCGATCTGCTGCGCGCCCGTTACGTCCGCCACTCCTTCCCCCGCCATGCGCACGACGGCTATGTCCTCTGCGCGGTCACCTCGGGCGTCGAGGAGGTGGGGCTCCGGCAGGGCACCGTCCGGGCCGGTCACGGCGGCATCATCATGCTCAACCCGGAGGTGGCGCACACCGCGCGGGCGGGTGTGCCCGAGGGCTGGACCTACGCCACGCTCTACCCGTCCTCCGAGGTCGTCGCCGAGATAGCCGGGGAGACCACGGAGCTGCGCGGGACCGCGGGATTCGACGAGACGGTTGCCGAGGACCCGCACCTCGGCCATCTGATCACCGAGATCCACCGGGCCGCCGAAGCCGGCAACGCCCTCGCGGCCGACAGCCTGCTGCGGATCGTCGTCGCCCGGCTGCTGCGCCGCTACGGAGGCCCGCTCCTGGCGCGTACGCCCCGCAGCGCGGGCGCCCGGACCGCCGCCCGCGCCCGGACCGTCCTGGAGGAGCGGATGGCCGATCCGCCGTCCCTGGAGAAGCTGGCGCAGGAGCTCGGGACCGGCGGGTTTCCGCTGCTGCGGGCCTTCCGCGGCGCCTACGGCATGCCACCGCACACCTGGCTCACCGACGCCCGGGTACGCCGGGCCCGCAGGCTCCTGGAAACGGGCAGCACACCCGCCGAGGCGGCCGTCGCCGTCGGCTTCACCGACCAGCCACACCTGAACCGGCACTTCACCCGGATCGTCGGTGTGCCGCCCGGCGCGTACCGCAGGGAGCGCTCGGCCCGGACAGGTCTTTCGGATCCCGCCGGGCCGCACGGCGCAAGAACGTACAAGACCAACGAGGCCGCGGGCTCCTAAGGTCCGGGGTGTGGCAGAACAGACAGAGATACGCACCACGGAGCGGGCCGCCGCGCCGGCGGCACCGCCCGCGAAACCCGACTCCGCCGTCATCAGGGACGCACTCGGCGTCGGCGTCGCCGTCGGCCTCTCCGGATTCGCCTTCGGAGTGACCTCGGCCGGCGCCGGGCTCAGCCTGCTGCAGACCTGTGCACTGAGCCTGCTGGTGTTCACCGGAGCCTCGCAGTTCGCCCTGGTCGGCGCGCTGGCGGCGGGCGGCAACCCGCTCACCGCCGCGGCCGGCGCCTTCTTCCTGGGCGCCCGCAACGCCTTCTACGGGCTGCGGCTGTCCGCCGTCCTCGGCTACCGGGCGCGGGTCAAGCCCTTCGCCGCCCACTGGGTCATCGACGAGACCTCCGCCGTCACGCTGGCCCAGCCCGACCGGCGCAGCGCCCGGCTGGGCTTCACCGTCACGGGGCTGACCCTCTACGTCCTGTGGAACCTCACCACCCTCGTCGGCGCCCTGGGCGCCGGGGCGCTCGGCGACACCGCCGCCTGGCGGCTGGACGCGGCCGGGCCCGCGGTCTTCCTGGCGCTGCTCGCGCCGATGCTCAAGGACACCGTCGAGCGGGTCGCGGCCGGCCTCGCCGTGGTGCTGGTCATGGTCACGCTGCCCCTGCTGCCCACCGGCGTGCCCGTGCTGGTCGCCGCGCTCGCCGCACCCGCCGTCCTCGTCGTGCAGGGGCGACGGGAGCGGGCGGCGCAGGTTCCGGGGACGGCGCGGCCCGGCACCGGCCGGGCCGCTGCCGCCGGGCCGCCCGCCTCCCAGGACGGGACCGCGGAACTCCGCAACGCCATCGAGGAGGACCGGGCATGACCGTCTGGATCGCGATCGCCGTCACCGCTGTCGGCTGCTACCTGGTCAAGTACCTCGGCCTCTCGGCGCCCGCCGGTGTACTGGAGCGCCCGCTCGTCAAGCGGCTGGCCGCACTGCTGCCGGTCGCCCTGCTGGCCGCGCTCACCGCCCAGCAGACCTTCAGCGACGGCCGGCACCTGATGCTCGACGCCAAGGCCGCGGGGGTGGCCGCCGCGGCCGTCGCGCTCGTGCTGCGGGCGCCGTTCCTGCTGGTCGTCGGCGTCGCGGTGGTCGTCACGGCAGGGGTGAGGGCCCTGGGAGGATGACACTCAGACGAGGCGGCGCCCGTACGCCCGTAGGGTCAGCAGTGCCTTGAGCGTCACCATCGGGCGGCTCTCCAGCGCGGTCCCGGGTGCCCACACCCGCCAGTTGACCGGCCAGCCGCCGTCCTCCTCCTGGAGCGCGGCGAGATGGTCCAGCGCCCGGTCCATCTCCTCGTCGGTGAACCAGTCGCGGGCGAGCGAGCCGGGCGCGGCGGCGAAGTCGTACGCCAGGTGATGTTCGCCGGGGGCGTACCCCTGCGCCACCGGGACGTCCGCGGCCCGCTCCGGATCCAGCAGCACCAGTTGCCGGTCCCGGACGAGCCGGCCGAGCCGCTGCGCCGCCGCGGCGGCCCGCGGCCGGTCCGGGGCGCCGTCCAGGAAGGCCACCGCCGCCTCGACCTCGTACGGATGGGTCTGCGTCAGTGACTCCACGGCCGCCCAGCAGTAGTCGGTGGCCCGGAACAGCCAGGCGTGCCAGACCTCGTTGCGGTGCAGCACCCCCACCACGGGACCAGTGGCCAGTAGTGCGCTCGGCGGGTCGTCGACCACCGGGATCCAGGGGGCGGCCGGATAGCCGCGCTGTGAGGGGGTCATCGCAGGCAGCGCGCCCTGAGGGGTGGAGATCTTCGTCAGATAGCGGCAGATCCTTTCCACCTGGCGGCCGTCGCAGCGCCCGATCAGATCGAGGACCTTCAGGGCGTGGGCGGTGTGCAGCGGCTGGCTGACCGGGCCGCGAAGATCGGGCTCCAGGGCGTGGCCGAAGCCGTCGTCGTCATTGCGGTACGCGGCGAGCGCGGTCTCGACCGGGTCGGCCCCGCTGCCGAGGAAGTGGAACGCGAAAAGCCGCTGTTCGAGCACCCGCGCCGTCAGCCAGACGAAGCGCTCGGCACGCGCCAGAGGGGTCGAAGGAGGACTTACGTTTTCGGCCATGGGCTGACCGTAGGGCGGAAATCCCCCGGCGGGACCGGCTCGCGCACCGCTGCCCCCCAGGGCGGGATACTGAAGGCATGTGGTTGACGGATCTTGCGGCGGCGCACGCCGAAGTCTCGTCAACGGCAGGCCGCGGGACGCACCGCGCGGGTGGTCCGCTGCGCGCAGGCCGCCGCCCGGCGGTGCGACGTCACAACAGAGAGGCGGGGCCGAGGTGACGCTAGGCGCTGTCCGCGACGTTGCCGCCTCGGGAGGCCGCGCGGTCCTGGTCCGCCGCGAGCCGGGCGGACGCCGCGTGGAACGCCTCAAGTCCCGCCGCGAGGCGGGCGACATCGGCGGGTTCCATGCGGTCAAGGGTGGCCGTGACCTCCCGGCTGCGTGCCGCGCGGTACTGCTCCAGCAGCACCCGGCCGCGCAGGCTCAGCCGCAGCTCGACCTCCCGCCGGCTGGTCGCGCTGGGGCCCCGTTCCGCCAGGCCCATCGCCTCCAGGCGGTCGCAGAGCCTGCTGACCGCCGGTGGCCGCGAGCCGAGCGCTTCGGCCAGGGTGCGCAGATTTGTGCCTTCGTGCTGCTCGATCACCAGGAGTGCGCGCAGCTGGGAGAGCGAGACCTCCGCCGAGTGTGCCGCTTCCTGCCCGCGTCCCCACAACACCTCGAGCAGCTCCGAAGTGGCAAGCGCCGCCGCGCTCGCGCGCTCGTGGGAATGGGGCCGACCGGTGGAACGGGACACACGAACACTCTGTCACCCTGTGCGTCCTGTTGTCAGACCGACCCTGCCCTCGACCCCGGACGAAGGGTGTCCGCCACACCATGACTCAACGCCTCGAAGTGGAAACAGCGCTGCGTGCCGCGGCACCGCATGCGCTGGTCGACACCCTGAGGGACGTCCTCGCCACCGCCTACCGGGCCACCTCGGTACGGCTGTTCCTGACGGACTACGGCGGGACCGTGCTCAGGGCGTGCGACTCCTCGGGGGGCGACGAGGTCTCGCTGCCCATCTCCGGCAGCCCGGAGGGGCGGGCATTGGGGAGCCAGGAGCCCCGCGAGCAGCAGGTGCCGCACGGGGACGCCATCGACCACCATCTTCCGGTAACGGTGCGTGGCGACCGGATCGGCATTCTGACGGTCAGGCTCCCGGGCGACCGCTCCACACCGGAAGTGCTCGACGATCTCCGGTACGTGGCGGACCTGCTCGGCCACGAGATCCTCGTCGCCGAGCGCGACACGGACGTCTACCAGCGGGCGCGCCGGATCAGTCGCCTCACCCTGGCCGCGGAGATGCAGTGGCAGCTGCTGCCCGCGCGGGCGTACGCCGACGGGAGGCTCGCCCTCGGGGCTCAACTGGAGCCCGCCTACGCCGTGCACGGTGACAACTTCGACTGGGCCCTGGATGCCGACGCGCTGACGCTCACCGTCACCAACGGCATGGGGGAGGGCATCGAGGCCTCCCTCCTCACCCACCTTGCCGTCAACGCCCTGCGCAACGCCCGCCGGGCCGGCGTCGGCCTCGCGGACCAGGCGGCACTGGCCGACCGGGCCGTCTACGACCACTACCGGGGCGCGGCCCATGTGTCGACGCTGCTGTTGCGCATCGAACTCGCGACGGGTCGGACGGAAGTCATCGACGCGGGGTCGCCGCAGATGTGGCGGAGGCGAGGGAAGCCGGTCGAGCGCCTCCCTCTCGATGCCCAGCTGCCCCTGGGCATGTTCGAGGAGTCCCATTACGTGCCACAGGAGTTCACGGTCGCGCCGGGGGATCGGCTGATCTTCGTGAGCGACGGGGTGTACGAGACGTTCTCGCCACCGGGGGAGAGGTATGCCGAGCGGGCGCTCGCCCGGGCGATCCACGCCACGAGTCTGCTGCCGGCGGCCATGGTGCCGCGTGCCCTCCTGCGTGACGTGGCCGAATACCGTAATGCGGAGTCCCTGGATGACGCCTTGGTGCTCTGTCTTGACTGGTTCGGCGACGGTCGATGATGCAGGCAGATCATTGTGGGCCTCTCCGCCGGGGCAACGGCCGACGGCGGTGTACCGGCCTTCCGCCGGTCGTGCCTGGATATGCGGCGACCGGTGCGACGCGGGGAGGCGACCGTACGGATTCGGATGCCGGGCCGGGCGCGGCCGCCGGTGGGTGAAGAGCGGGCCCGCGGGTACCAGCCCTTGATCGTGCTCGCTAACATTTGCCGGGCGACAACTGTTAACGGTGTGCGGGCCGGCCCGTCCGCAACCGCAGGGCGAACCGGCCCGAGGCAGTCACCCGGGCCCGCCGGACCGAAAGGACGATGAGTTGGGATCTGCAGAGGTTGCCGCACGCGAGCGCGTCACGAGCGTGCTGCGCGAAGAGGCCGATGAGATCTCGGACCGTTGGGTGCAGTTGCAGCTGGCGCAGCCGACGCTGGACGGGGAGGTGAGCGAGGCCGAGCTGGGTGAGGAAGCCGATGCCCTGGTCAGCGCCCTGCTCTCCGGCCTGGACCGTGGCTTGCCGGTGGAACGCGTGGTCAGTTCCCACGAGGAGATACACCGAGCCGTTTCCGAAATCTCCCTGCGACGTGCCCGCAGGGGGGTCTCGCCCACCGCGACGTCGCTGGCGGTGATGTCACTGAAAGAGGCCCTGCTGAAGGCCGTCCAGCGGCACACCCGCGACGGGGAGGACCTCTTCCACAGTGCGGTGCTGATCAACCGCCTGCTGGACAGCGCCGGCGCCCTCTCCTTCGAGATCTTCGTGGAGGGCCGGGAAGAAATCATCCGCCGGCAGAGCCAGCAGCTGCTGGAGGTCTCCACCCCGGTCGTCCGGCTGTGGCGTCAGGTGCTGGCCGTCCCTCTGATCGGCACCCTCGACACCGCACGCACCCAGGTGGTGATGGAAAATCTGCTCCAGGCCATCCAGGAGCACGAGGCGCTGGTCACCATCGTCGACATCACCGGTGTGCCCACCGTCGACACCGCCGTCGCCCAGCATCTGATGCACACGGTCAATGCGGTACGTCTCATGGGCGCGGACTGCATCATCAGCGGAATCCGGCCGCCGATCGCCCAGACGATCGCCCAGCTCGGCATCGATCTGTCGACGATCATGACCCGGGCCACCCTTGCGGACGCCCTGGGAGAGGCCGTGAAGCTCACCGACGCGTCGCCGTCCAACTCCGCCCCCCTGGCACAGCGGTGAACGTCCCCGCATCGGCCGGCGTGCCGATCCTGCGACTGGGCGACGTCCTGGTCACCGGGCTCCTCAACGAACTCGACGACAAAACAGCCGTGGCGTTCACCGATGAGCTCACCGCGCGCATCACCAGCGACCGCGCACGGGGGGTGCTCATCGACATTTCCCGGCTGGAAATCGTCGATTCCTTCGTGGCCCGTACTTTGATGGAGCTGACCACCATGGCGCGGCTGCTGGGTGCCCGGGTGATCGTTGCCGGGATGCGGCCGCCGGTCGCCATCACCCTGGTCGAGCTGGGGCTGCAGCTGACCGGGGTGGAAACGGCGCTCAACGCCGAGCAAGGCATGGCCGCGCTGGGCTGGCATCAGAGCCGGCAGCCTTCCGAGGGGGTCCTGCGTGAGTTCCGCACGGAGTAGTGACCACGCGGTGGGCCTGGCTACGACCGCTCGACACGTCGCCGACGCGGAGTGCCACACGTCGGTGCACCAGGTGCGGACCGAGGAAGACCTGCTGACCGTCCGGCACGCCGTGCGGGCGGCCACCGTGCGGGTCGGCTTCAGCATCGTCGACCAGACGCGGGTGGTCACCGCCGCCAGTGAGCTGGCACGTAACGCCTATATCCACGGCGGAGGGGGCACCGTGACCATCGACTGCCTCATGTCGCGTGGAACCGCGGGGCTCCGTCTGACGATCACCGACGACGGGCCCGGCATCGCGGATGTCGGCGCCGCGCTGACCGACGGTTTCACCACCGGCGCGGGGCTCGGCCACGGCCTGGGCGGCGCCCGGCGGCTGATGGACGACTTCGAACTTCACTCGGCTCCGGGGCAGGGCACCACCGTCGTCGCCGCGCGTTGGGCGAGTCGTTGACGCTCCCCCAGCCGACGGCACATATCGCCGTGGACCACTACAGCGCCGTGCATCTGGCCGCCGAAACAGCCCGGTCGGTCGCCGGGCAGTGCCGGCTGCCGGGCGCGCTGCCGGACCGGGCCGCGGTCATCGCCTCGGAATTGGCCAGCAATCTGGCCAATCACGCGGCCAACGGGGCGCTGTTCATCCAGCCCCTGCCCCTGGGCGGCGGCATGGAGATCGTCGCCGCGGACCACGGGCCCGGCATCGGCGAACTGCAGCAGTGCCTCGCTGACGGCTACACCACCAACAACACTCTCGGCGCCGGTCTGGGAGCCGTGAAACGGATAGCCACCACCCTCACCATCCGCACAGAGCCCGGGGCCGGAACCCTCGTCTGCGCCCGTCTCACCGCGCCCGACGAGACGGCGTCGGCCGACCAGGAGGCAGGCGCCCTCTGCGTACCGGCGGACCGTGAACAGACCAGCGGCGACGCATGCGCCATCGTCGATCACGGCCCCGCGCGCACCGCACTCGTCGTGGACGGCCTCGGCCACGGGCCGCACGCCGCCGAGGCCGCCCAAGTGGCTCTGCGGTCCTTCCACCGCGGGCCGGACAGCCCACTGCCCGAGCTCCTCACCGGCCTCCACCGGGCACTTCGCCGCACCCGCGGCGCGGCCGTCGGCCTGCTGCGCCTGCACCCCGGACGGGCGGAGTACTGCGGTGTCGGCAACGTACGCGTCCTGCTGCTGACCCCGCTCGACCTGCGTCACCGCCTGAGTGGTCAGCCGGGGATCGCCGGACTGAACATGACGCCACCGCATGTGCGGGCCTTCCCCGTACCGCCCGGTGGCACGGTACTGCTGCATTCCGACGGCATCGATCACCGCTGGGCCCAGGCGCCCTCGGCCTTTGTGCACCGCCTGCCCCCGTCACTGCTCGTCGCGTCCCTCGTCCACCACCACCGCCTCCCACGCGACGATGCGACCGTGCTCGCCGCCCGTCCGAGCCAGAGACTTTCGTGACCCCCCACACCTTCCACGACCTGCCGTCCCTCCGCCGCGCCGTACGGCGGATCTGCGCGGCGCACCGGCTTCCCTCCCGGACCGGAGGGCGCCTGGTGCGCTCCGTGGCCGAGGCGGCCGGCGCCGCCCTGGGTGCCGGCGGTCCCGTCCGCCTCGACGCCGCCGAGCGGACCGCCCCGGGCGGCACCACGCTGCTGGCCGTCACCCTGTACGCCGGACAGCCGCCGGCGCCGCTGAGCACGGCCCGCCTCCCGCTGCCGGGTCGGGCCACGCCCGACGGCGGTCTCGCCTGGCTCCTGCCCCTCGGCGAGGGACCGGAGCCCGAACCTCCCGCTTCCCCGCCCGTCACCCGCGGCGGCGTACCCGTCCAGGACCGGACGGAGGCGGAGACCGCCGAGGCGCACGCGACACAGATCGCGGCGCTCGAAGGCGATCTCGCCGCCGCGCTCTCCCGGGTGGAGACCCTCACCACGGAACTGCACCGCCTCAAGGACGAACTCGCCGAGACCAACAGCGGCGTGCTCGCCCTCTACGTCCAGCTGGACGAGCGGGACGAACAACTACGACGGGCCCACGGCCAGATCCTGCGTGAGCTGGAGGACGCACTACGTCCCTCGCCGATCACCGTCGAAGGCCTGGAGTTCGCCGTCCACTACGAGCCGGCCGACACCGATGCGCCCACGGGGGGCGACTTCTACGACTGGCTCTGCCTCCCCGACGGCACCGTGCACATCACCGTCGTCGATGCGCTGGGACACGGTGTGCGCAGCACCCGCAGCGCCCTCAACGTCACCCATGCCGTGCGCACCCTGGCGCTCGAAGGCCACCCGCTCGAATCCATCGTGGCCCGTACCCACGACATCCTCGCCCCGTTCGATCCGGAGATCATGGCGACGGTGCTGCTCGCCCGTATCAACCCCGAAACCGGCGAACTCCGCCTGGCCAACGGCAGCCATCCGCCGGCCCTGCTGCTGCGTGCCGACGGGACCTCCGACTACCTGGAGATCCGCGGCCGGGGTATCGGGTTCCCGCTGCCGGGGAGCGAGTCGGTGCTGGAGGACACGCTGCACGAGGGTGACCTCCTGGTGCTCTACACCGACGGTCTGACCGAGAGCCGACGAGACCCCATCGAAGGCGAGGCGCGACTCGTCAAGAGCGCCCGGGCCCATGCCGGCCGGCCGGTCGACGAAATCCCCGGCGCCGTCGCCGACGACATGCACACCGTCATCCTGCACTCCGACGACACTCTTGCCCTCGCCGTCCGCCGAGCCCGGCGGGACGCCGCGCGGGCGGGGGCGGACGCGACCGGGTGACCGGCCGCCGGCCCCCGTCCGCCCCTGCCCACGGGGCGCCGGGCGCAGGCGCCCTCCGGGGTCATGGCGCGTCCGGACGGTACCGGCCACGAGGGCACATCAACTGTCCCGTTCCGCCGGGGTTCCGTTGGGTAGACGCCACACGAGCATCTGATGGCTCCTGCACACCAGCCGAACGAGGAGTACCACTGACCGGGGTGAAAAAAGCCTATGCACCAACCGCTTGCGACTGACGACCCCTCATCCCAGCCGGCCCAGGACGTCTGCCGTCCGGGGACGGCGGCGGACGCCCGCGACTTCGCCAGGAGCTTCGCCGGCCTGCTCCATCCGGCGCCGACCGCACGCACCACGCAGAACCTGCTCCTGCTGGTGTCCGAACTGGTCACCAACGCGCTGCGTCACGCGGGCGCCGTCACGGCACTGCGTCTCACCGCGGATCACGAGAGCATCCAGGTCCTCGTCGAGGACCCCAGCCCCACTTGGCCGGAGGGGCGCAGCCCCGATCTGACCGGCCGCGAGGGTGGGTTCGGCTGGCCCATGGTGTGCACTCTGGCCCGCGAGGTCACCCTTCGGCCCCGCCCCGGCGGCGGCAAGATCGTGCAAGCCGCCCTCTCGCGCTGAAGGCGGCCCCGGCACAGGGTCGTTGACGTGCGAGGGGTTGTGTGATCTCGGGAGGAGCGGGCAGGCCACACGGGAGCGTGCGCTTGCGGAGGGATCTCGGAGGGTTCCCCGGCCCGGCCCGCAGAGTGCACCGCACCTGTCGTCGGACAGTGGGAACGGGATGCGTCCATGCAACGCCACAGCGCCGAATCGTCGACGGAGCCACTGCGCGAGGCCGCGGAACAACTGGCCACCGCCGGTGAGGCGATCACCGCCCTGATGAGGGAAGCGGCCGCCCCGGTGGAACCGCGGCTTCCCCCGCACGGCCTGAAAGTGCTGTCCGTCGTCTCGGTCCGTCCCGGGCGGAACCTGACCACGATCGCCGCCGCCGTGGGCCTGGGCTTGCCGCGCGCCAGCCGGGTGTGCGCCGCACTGGAGTCCGTCGGTCTGCTGCTCCGCCGCCCGACGGCGACCGACCGGCGTGCGATAGGGCTGCAACTGAGCCCGGAAGGCAGTGCGTTCCTGGAGCGCTTCCGGGCGATCCGGGTGGACCGGATGGCCGCGGTACTGCGCCGGATGCCGGCGGATGAACGAGGTGCGCTGGTCGCGGCGCTGGGAGAGCTGGCCGTCGCCGTCGCCGCCGTCGGTTCCGAAGGGAGCTGACGCTCAGGCGTCGAGAGCCGTGTCGACGGACCCGTACAGAGGCAGCACCGTGTCGAGGCCGGTGAGCGCGAAGAGCCGCTCCAGAACGGCGGAGGGGGCTGCGAGCCGCAACGCGGGGCCCAGCGCGTCATACGCCTGGATCAGGACATTGACCGTGATGGAATCCGCGAACGTCACGGCCGACAGGTCGATGACGACCGGGCCGGTGCCGTCCCGCCCCACCTCCTGCAACGTCTCGTCGAGCGGCGCGATGTTGTCCAGGTCGAGTGGTCCCGTGACGGCGAGAATCACGGCCCCCCGATCCTGTCGCGTGTCGATACGTATGGGCCGGCCTCCGTTGGGCTGGGACAGCACGATGAACCTCGCTGTAGGGGCTGACGCTTCGTGAGGGGACGTGTCCTGGGGGTACGGCACGCCAAGGATAGAAGCGATAGTTGCTCGTTTGCAACATTCGCCGTAAGGCAACAATCTGTTTCTCGTCACCGATCAAGAGGGCCGCGCCTGGCGCGGCGTGGGAACGAAAAGCGGCCCGGGACCCGCTACGCGCTGTCGGACCCACGAGCGTGGCCGCCGACGAGTGGGCCGCGGCGGCGGGCACGCCGCGACGGGGGCAGCGGCGCACCCGGCACCACCACTGCCCCAGCCGTCCTCACCGGGGCCCGCAGCCGATCGTCCGGAACGGACCCGGTGAGGAGCGGCCCGCCTGGGTACGCGGGTCGGAGCGGCACCGCAAAGACGCAGTGGGAGCCCGCGAGGGCTCGCCGCCTCCTTGCCGTCCCACACATGGGAAAGGTGCATCATGCTCTTCCTGGTCGTAGCGCTGTTCCTCTTCGGTGTACTGATGGGGACCGCAGGGCACGTCCCCGTACCCGTCACCGTCGTCGCCTCTCTCGCCATCGTGGCCTGGCTGCTGGTCTTCTTCGCCAGAGAACGCCGTAGGGCGGCGAAGGGAGGCGGCCGATGACGTCCGCCCGGATCCCCGTCAGGACCGGACCGCGTCCCCAGGCCGACCGCATGGCCATCGCCGCGTTCGTCTGCGGTCTGCTGGGCGTCCTGGTGTTCAACATCGTCCTCGGCCCGTGTGCGCTGCTCTTCGGCGCCGCGGCCCTCTACCGGGGAACCATCCGCCGCCTCCGCGCATACCTGGGCCTGGCGTTCGGGGCCCTCGACATCGTGCTGCTCGTGGTGCTGTCCTCCCACAGCGGGACCATCAGCTGGCACCTCTAGGGCACGTCTCCGGCTCACCACGGGGCCGCGGACCCATGGTGAGCCTGGGCCCGCGGCCCCGCGCCTGTGGCCCGCGGCCGGCGGGACACCGTGCGGCGGCCGCGGGCCCCTGCGTTCGCTCATGCCACGCCAAGTCCCGTATTCCTCAGGGGAATCGCACCCACGGCAGATACCGCGGAAAAGGCTGTGCGGAGACCTCTCGCCCCATGGATCCTGCCGCGGAAAGTCACCCGGATGCCCACGGAATCGGCTAAGAAACGCATCAGTTCAGGAGGTTGGTGGGAATTCCGCGGGGCACACGATGCCTCGGAGGTTGATAACTATGGTTCCCCTGCTTCTCGTACTTCTTCTCGCACTGATTCTCTTCGGTGCCGGGTTCGCATTGAAGGCCCTGTGGGTCGTGGCGGTCATCGTGCTCGCCGTGTGGCTGCTGGGATTCGTCCTGCGCTCCGCCGGTGCCGGTGGCAAGCGTGGCCGGTGGTATCGCTGGTGAATTTATGGCAGGCAAGCCTCATCTTGCGGGTGGGGACCGGAACTCGGTGTCCGGTCCCCACCCGTGTGTGAGTGCGCCTCTCCCGGAGGCGTGGAAAGATCCGTCCGAGTTATTCGGGGCGCTCGAAAAGGTCCTGCTCTTTGGCGTCGGCACTTGGGGAATTAGGCGACCATTCCTCATGGCTCCGCCCACCGGCCGCCCCAGCCGTTTCCGAGATATCCGCACTCCGGACAAGTCGATTCCCTCTGCTTGCCGGCCAGGTCTCCCCGCTTGGCGACCCGGTCTCCCTGCTTGGCGACCCGGACCTGCCGCCCCGGGCCTTACTCTGCGTACGTCCCCATGCGTCCTGCGCGAGGTGGGCCACAGCAGCTCGCGCCGCCATGGATGCTTGATCCCACGGGGAAGGCGCACTCCCCGGCCCCGGACGGTCATGCGGGGGCGTGCGGGCAGGAAACTTACAGGTCAGAGCGGGTACGGAGCGGAACTCATGCGGTTGACGATCTTCTGGCAGCGGATGGCGGACCACTTCGGTGCGGCGTATGCCGAGTCCTTCGCGCGCGATCATGTGATGGCGGACCTCGGCGGCCGGACCGTTCATGAAGCGCTGGACGCGGGGTGGAGCGCCAAAGAGGTGTGGCGAGTGGTCTGCTCGGTGATGGACGTACCGCCCGAAAAGCGCTGAGCGGGACCGGGAGCAGGGCTCTGACCTGCGAGGAAACGGGTCCGGCGGCCGTGCGTCGCGGGCGGATGCACGGGCCAGGGCCCGGGATGTCGCAGCCGTGCGCGACACTTGGCTCCGTGCCCGAGTCAGATGAGATCACCAGCAACGACGTCCCACGCCCCGAGGAGGGGTCCGAGGACCGGTCCGATGCGCGGATGCCGCGCTGGCTGCCGCGCGCCATGGTGCTCGCGCTCGCTCTGGTGGCCTGTTTCCAGCTCGCCACCTGGGGATTCCACCAGCTGATCACCCTGCTGCTGAATGTGCTGATCGCGTTCTTCCTCGCGCTGGCCGTCGAACCGGCCGTCGACTGGATGGCGGCCCGGGGCATGCGGCGCGGGCTGGCCACGGGCCTGGTCTTCGTGAGCATCCTCGTTGCCGCGGCCGGGTTCTTCGCTCTCCTGGGCTCCATGCTCGCCGGCCAGATAGCCAACATGGTGAAGGAGTTCCCGCAGTATCTGGACTCCGTCATCAGCTGGATCAACAGCACCCTGCACACGCACCTCTCGCGGGTCGAGGTGCAGAACAACCTGCTCAAGTCCGACTGGCTGCAGAAGTACGTCCAGGACAGCGCCAACAACGTCCTGGCCGTCTCCGCGACGGTGCTGGGAAGCCTGTTCAACCTTCTGACGGTGGCACTGTTCTCGTTCTACTTCGCCGCCGACGGCCCCCGGCTGCGCCGCGCCCTGTGCTCCGTACTCCCGCCGCACCGCCAGACGGAGGTGCTGCGCGCCTGGGAGATCGCCGTCGCCAAGACCGGCGGGTATCTCTACTCCCGCGGCCTGATGGCGCTGATCTCCGGCGTCGCGCACTACGTCCTGCTGCAGATCCTGGAAGTGCCCTACGCCCCGGCACTGGGCATGTGGGTGGGTCTGGTCTCCCAGTTCATCCCGACCATAGGCACCTACCTCGCGGGCGCACTGCCCATCCTGATCGCGTTCACCGTCGACCCCTGGTACGCCCTGTGGGTCTTCGGCTTCGTCGTGATCTACCAGCAGTTCGAGAACTACCTCCTGCAGCCGCGGATCACCGCCAAGACCGTGGACATCCATCCCGCCGTCGCCTTCGGCTCGGTCGTCGCCGGTACGGCCCTGATGGGCGCGGTGGGCGCGCTGATCGCGATCCCGGCGACGGCGACGCTGCAGGCGTTCCTCGGCGCGTACGTCAAGCGGTACGAGGTCACCGACGACCCGCGGGTCCTCGGCAGACGCCGGCGCGGTGCCAGGATGCTGGCCCGCGTCCGGCGGACCCTGCACGACGCGCAGCCGTCGGCCCCGCTGGAGGACCGGAAGGCGGCCGGCGGCGTCCAGGAGGCCGGCGGCGTCCAGGAGGACGGCGAGAACGTCCGCTGACCCCGCGGGGCCGGGAGGGCCGGGGGGCGCTGCGCGCAGGCGGGGGCGAAGGACCGGCCCGGTAAGCCCGTCCGCGACATGAGAGCGGTACCGCTTGACACCAAAATCGAACATCCATTCTGATGGGAGATCCGGCCTGTGTCCTCGGGCATTGCGCTGAGTTATCCACAGGTCGGAGCCGGGTCCGGGCGCATTGTCAGTGGCAGGCGTTAGCGTCATGGACGTGAAGCGATCGACTCAAGCAAATCGGGTGGAACCCATGGCAGGCACCGACCGCGAGAAGGCGCTGGACGCCGCACTCGCACAGATTGAACGGCAATTCGGCAAGGGCGCCGTGATGCGCATGGGGGAGCGGCCGAACGAACCCATCGAGGTCATCCCCACCGGCTCCACCGCGCTTGACGTCGCGCTCGGCGTCGGCGGCATCCCCCGCGGCCGCGTTGTCGAGGTCTACGGCCCGGAGTCCTCCGGCAAGACGACCCTGACCCTGCACGCCGTCGCGAACGCCCAGAAGGCCGGCGGCTCCGTCGCGTTCATCGACGCCGAGCACGCCCTCGACCCCGAGTACGCCAAGAAGCTCGGTGTGGACACCGACGCCCTGATCCTGTCCCAGCCGGACAACGGCGAGCAGGCCCTGGAGATCACGGACATGCTGGTCCGCTCCGGCGCGCTCGACCTCATCGTGATCGACTCCGTCGCCGCCCTGGTGCCGCGGGCCGAGATCGAGGGCGAGATGGGCGACTCCCACGTCGGCCTCCAGGCCCGGCTGATGAGCCAGGCCCTGCGCAAGATCACCAGCGCGCTCAACCAGTCCAAGACCACCGCCATCTTCATCAACCAGCTCCGCGAGAAGATCGGCGTGATGTTCGGCTCGCCGGAGACCACGACCGGTGGCCGCGCGCTGAAGTTCTACGCCTCGGTGCGGCTCGACATCCGCCGTATCGAGACCCTCAAGGACGGCACGGACGCCGTCGGCAACCGCACCCGCGTCAAGGTGGTCAAGAACAAGGTCGCGCCGCCCTTCAAGCAGGCCGAGTTCGACATCCTCTACGGCCAGGGCATCAGCCGCGAGGGCGGCCTGATCGACATGGGTGTGGAGCACGGCTTCATCCGCAAGTCCGGCGCTTGGTACACCTACGAAGGCGACCAGCTCGGTCAGGGCAAGGAGAACTCCCGCAACTTCCTCAAGGACAACCCCGACCTCGCCAACGAGATCGAGAAGAAGATCAAGGAAAAGCTCGGCATCGGCGTGAAGCCGCAGGATCCGGCGGTGGAGCCCGGCGCGGACGCCGCGGTGGCGGCGGGCGAACCGGCCGTCGCAGCTCCGGCACCGGCGGCCAAGGGCGCCAAGGGTTCCAAGGCCGCCGCGGCCAAGAGCTAGCCCGCCATGACGCGGCGAACGGAATGGCCGGGCAGCGAGGACGACACCAGCAGCGCTGCCGGCGACGCCGAGACCCGTCACGGCCGAAGGGGCCGTCATGGCCGGGAGGACAGCGGTGGTCCCGACTCGTCGAGGGCCGAGTCGGGACCACCGCGTACGCCCGAGGAGCAGGCACGGGCCATCTGCCTGCGCCTGCTCACCGGGAACCCGCGTACCCGCAAGCAGCTCGGGGACGCCCTGCGCCAACGGGGCATCCCCGAGGAGGCCGCGGAGGAGGTGCTCTCCCGCTTCGAGGACGTCGGACTGATCGACGACGCGGCCTTCGCCGACGCCTGGGTGGAGTCCCGCCACCACGGGCGCGGCCTGGCCCGCCGCGCCCTGGCCCGTGAACTGCGCACCAAGGGTGTGGACTCCGCCCTCATCGAGGTGGCCGTCGGCCGCCTCGACTCCGAACAGGAGGAGTCCACCGCCCGCGAGTTGGTCGACCGCAAACTGCGCTCCACCCGAGGCCTGGACCGCGAAAAGCGCCTTCGTCGTCTGGCCGGAATGCTGGCCCGCAAGGGGTACCCGGAAGGCCTCGCCCTCCGGGTCGTCAAACAGGCCCTGGAGGAGGAGGGCGAGGATCCGGAACTTCTGGATCAGCACTATCTGCCGGACGCGTGAGGAAGCCGGCGCTACGAGGGACAGATCAGGGCACCACAGGGGCAGGTCCGGGCGCCGCGGAGGCGGAGCCGGGCATGACGGGGCAGACGGCGCGACGCGGGGGTGCCCCCTGGCACCCCCTCAGCCCCCGGCAAACGCCTCAGCCCCCAGCACCCCCTCAGCCCACCGGCAACCCCGCCCCCCGCCAAGCCTGGAAACCGCCCTCCAGGTCGGTTGCCCGGTGCAGGCCCAGCTCGCGCAGGGAGAGTGCCGCGAGGCTCGATGCGTAGCCCTCGTTGCAGACGAGCACGACCGGCAGGCCGTGATGGGTTGCTTCCGGGGCGCGGTGCTCGCCCGTCGGGTCGAGCCGCCACTCCAGCTCGTTGCGCTCCACGATCAGCGCGCCGGGGATGACGCCGTCGCGCTCCCTCAGCTCCGCGTAGCGGATGTCCACCAGCAGTCCGCCGGCCTCCTGGACGGCGGCGGCTTCCCGGGGACCCACCCGGCCCCCCAGCGCGCGCCGGGCCCGGGCCAGCAGTTCGTCGACCGCGCTCATGTCCACTCCTCCGGCTGCTCGACCGCTTCGAGCCGCAGCACCGGTCCGGTGCGGCTGTAGCGGCGCATCAACGGCAGCGGCGGGTAGTAGGCGTGCACCGACACCGCATGGGTGTCCCCGGAGAGGTTGAGCACCTGATGGACATGGTGCGGCCCGAACGCCCGGCCGCGGCCGTCGCTGAGCTTGCGCTCGCGGTCCACGCCATCGGCGAGCTCCAGGGTTTTCCAGCCCTCGGTGGGGAGCTGGGCGGTGAGCGACTGTTCCGTCAGCTCACCCGCGGCCGTCGCGAAGGCGCCGTGCGAGCCGCCGTGGTCGTGCCAGCCCGTGCCGGTGCCGGGCGGCCAGCCGATCAGCCATGCCTCGCTGCCGCCCGGCCCGTCCAGCCGGATCCAGGTACGGCCTTCGGGGTCGAGCGGGAGCGAGGCGATGAGCGCCCGGTCCGCGGCGGTGCGGTGGGCGAAGTCGAGAAGTTCGGAGGCGCTGGGTCCACCGTCATGGCCGGTGGCACGCGGGCGCGCAGGGGTACGTACGTCGGGCACGGAAACCGTCCTGGGTGATCGCGAAGAGGCGCGGCTGCCGGAGGGGCAGGCGGCCGCGCGGGGAAGGAGAAGCGGATCAACAGGACGGACGACACATACAGCCCGCATAGCGGAGCAGGTCGAGATGGACCCTCCGCCAGAATCGCGAGCTGTGATCAGTCACCCTCGGAGTGAAGCATGGACGTTCGCACAGGGTCAACAGCGGAAGGCCCACGACTCCCGGGTCCGTCCTCCCCGGCTCCGCCGTCCCGGGATGCGGAATCCCCGCTCCCCTCGGACGGCCGGGCCCGGCCGTCCCCCGTCTCCTGCCCGTACACCCTGCCGCGTACCGCGTCCGCGCAGGCAGCCATCTCGGCCGGGCGGACACCGGACAGTGTGGCGACCAGATGGCCGTCCGGCCGTACGAGCAGCACGGTGTGGGCGGCCGCGCCCGGATAGGCCTCGGTGACCAGGATCTCGGCGGCCATCGGCAGCGCGTCGACCGCGTCGGCCAGCCGGGGCATCAGCCCCGCCGACTGCCAGTGCCGCCGGTCCCAGACGCCGGTGCCGGGTGCCACCAGCACCACCAGCAGGCCGTGCCCGAGCCGGTCGCGCAGCTGGACCACCGAGCCGTCGGAGGCGGTGACCGGCACATCCGTGACGGCCGCGCCGGGGAGCGTCTCGACGAGGGGGCCGCCGGTGGCGGGCGGCGCGAGCGGGGTGCGGGCGTACACCGGCGGCGCGCCCAGCGGGCCGCGGCCCAGATGGCCATCGGTCAGCAGGGTGCTCCGGCCGCGCACCGCACCAGGAAGTACGGTCCGCCAGCGGGCCGAGCGGCCGTCCCGCAGCAGCGGCAGTGCCTGGTCCGCGGCGCGCAGCCGGGCCGCGACCGCGCCCCGGCGTTCGGCCTGGTAGCTGTCGAGCAGCACCTCGGAGGCGCCGTGGTGCCAGGCCAGGCCCAGCTTCCAGGCGAGGTTCTCGGCGTCCCGCAGCCCTTCGTCCAGGCCCTGGGTGCCGACTGCGCCCAGCAGATGGGCGGCGTCCCCGGCGAGGAAGGCGCGGCCCTGCCGCCAGCACCGGGCCAGCCGGTGGTGGACGGTGTGCACGCCGGTGTCGAGGAGTTCGTACGGCGGTACCAGCCGCCCGTGGCCGCGTCCCCGTGCGGGCTTCCCGCCGCCGTCCGTGCCGCCCTCGCCGGCCGGGTCCGCCGGGGATTCGGTGGTCCAGCCGGCCAGCGAGTCGCGGATCCGGGCGACCAGGGCGTCCGGTGTGACCAGTTCGCGCCCCGGCGGCAGCAGCCAGTCCAGCCGCCAGACGCCCTCGGGCAGCGGACGGGCGGAGACCTCGCTGCCCGGTCCGCCGCCGTGCCGGGGCGGCGAGCGGTGCAGCAGCGCCTCGCCGGGCCACGGGAGCTCATAGCGCAGCGCGGCCACCGCATGCCGTTCCACGGCCGTACGGCCCGGGAAGCGGATGTCCAGCAGCTTGCGGACCGTCGAGCGCGGGCCGTCGCAGCCGATGAGGTAACTCCCGCGCCACCACGTCCCGTTGGGCCCGCGGGTGTGGGCGCTGACGCCGCGCTCGTCCTGTTCGAGGTCGGCGAGCCGGCTGCCGGTGACGATCTCGGCGAGCTTCTCGTGGGCGAGTGCGGCGCGCAGTGCGCGGGTGAGTGCGTGCTGCGGGAGATGGACCGGGGACACGGCGGCGGGTGCGGCCGCGCCGTCCGCGGTCCGCGGGGCGAAGGCGACGCGTTCCAGCAGGCGTCGGCGGCGCATCGTGCGCCAGGCCGTCCAGCGGGTGCCGGCGCTCTCCAGGGTGTCGGCACAGCCGAGCCGCCCGACGAAGGCGGCGGTGTCCTGGCGGAGCACGGCGGTGCGGGCGGGCCGGGTCTCCTCCTGGCCGGTGGTCTCGTCGAGGATGACGCAGGGCACGCCGAGGCGGGTGAGGGCGAGCGAGAGGGAGAGGCCGACCGGGCCGGCCCCGACGACGATCACCGGGTCCACGGCGCAGCTCCCCGGGACCGCCGGTACGTACGGGACATGCGGGAACTGGCAGTTGGAGCCCGGTGCGTGATCACACAGCGTATGCAACCCACTGCGGCCGCTCGCGTCAAGTGACGGAGGCGGTGGCGAGGGTGCCACCGCCTCCGGACGGTCTCATATCGGCCGGGGAACGGCTGTCGTGCCGTCAGGGCCGCGTGGGCGCACGGCCAGGCGCTCAGTCCTGCTTGGCCGCCGGCTTGTCCGGGACCGCGTCGGCGACCTCCATCGCGTCGCCTGCTGCCACCGGCTCACCGGCCGTGGCCACCTCGATACCGGTCCTGGCCCGGCGGCCCCGCCGCTCGATCCAGTTGGCGAGGGCGGACAGCGCCAGGCACATCGCGACATAGATGCTGCCGGTCACGATGATGAACGGCACATAGGTGTCGTTGCCGTTCACGAGGATGTTCGTGCTCATCTGGCGGGCGGTGAAGAGCAGTTCCTCGAAGGTGATGATGTAGCCGAGGGAGGTGTCCTTCAGGGTCACCACGAGCTGGCTGATGATCGTCGGCAGCATCGCCCGGACGGCCTGCGGGAGCAGCACCGTCGTCATGACCTGGGTCTTGCTCATGCCGAGTGCGTAGGCGGCCTCGCGCTGCCCCGGGGGGACGGAGTTGACGCCGGCCCGCAGCACCTCGGCCTGGACCGAGCCGTTGTAGACCGTCAGGCCGATGACCAGCGCCCAGAACTGCGGCCCGTTTTCGCTGAGGCCGAGGCTCTCGCGGTTGGTGAGGAGGGTCACCCACAGCGCGTAGATGGTGATCAGCAGCGGGACGGCGCGGAAGAGCTCGATGAACCCGGTCGACAGCCAGCGGACCGGCTTGTGGTCCGACAGCCGCGCCACCGCCAGCAGCACACCCAGGATCAGCGACAGCACCGCCGCGACCGCGAAGACCTCAAGTGTCGTCAGGATGCCGTCGCGGATGTTGGTCCGCACTCCGGCGTTGTTGAAGATGTTCCACACCTCGGGTTCGAGCTGACCCTTGGTGTTGAGCCGGATCATGGCGAACACGAGGATTCCCAGCACCGCGAGCGCACCGACGACGCTGTAGATGCGGTTGCGAGCCCTCGCCTTCGGCCCGGGTACGTCGTAGAGAACGCTGGCGCCGCTCATGCCCTTACCTCATTAGTTTCCGCCCCGCCTGTGCGCGGCACCCACGTCGTCCTGTCCGGCCTCCCGCTTCCGTTCACCGCACGACCCCCATCCGGCGCTCCAGCACCCGGAAGACACCGCTGATGGCGAAGGTGATGATGAGATAGGCGAGCGCCGTCCACAGGAAGATCCAGGCGATCGAGTACCCCTTGTCGTTGAGCAGCTTGGAGACGTTGAACAACTCGCCGAAGCCGAAGGCCCCGGCGATGGCGGAGTTCTTCGTCAGCGCGATGAAGATGCTGCTGAGCGGCGCCAGTACCGTGCGGGTGGCCTGCGGGAGCACTATCTGGCGCAGCGTCTGGGAGAACGTCATACCGATGCTGCGCGCGGCCTCGGCCTGCCCCAGCGGCACGGTGTTGATGCCGGACCGCACCGCCTCGCAGACGAAGGAGGAGGTGTAGAAGCCGAGTGCCAGGGTGGCCAGGATGTACGGGCTGGCGCCGCGGAAGAGCACCTGCGGGACGACGAAGAACGCGACCAGGAAGAGCAGCGTCAGCGGGGTGTTGCGCAGCACCATGACCCAGGCCGTGCCGAAGGCGCGCAGCGGCGGAACCGGAGACACCCGGAAACCGGCTATGACAACGCCGAGGACCAGTGCGAGCAGCGCGCTGGACGCGGTGATCGCCAGGGTTCCGAGGAACCCGTCCCGGAACTCGGGCAGATAATCGAGGAGTACGTTCATGGGGTCTCCGCGGTAGCGGTCGGGTCGGCGGCGGGAAGAGGATCAAAGGGGCGGGCGCGCAAGACACCGCGCCCCGTACGCCCGCCGCGGCGGGCGTACGGGGCGGCGCAGTCCGATGGGCGCGCGGGTGCCTCAGTACCGCGGAAGCGGGGTCTCCGGGGCGACGTAGGACGAACCCGACTTGCCGAGCGTGCCCTTGTAGGCCTTCTCGTAGTCGCCGTTCTTGATGTGCTTCTCCAGCGCCGTGGTGATGGCGTTGCGCAGGGCCTTGTCGTCCTTGAGCATGCCGACGCCGTAGGGCTCCTTGGTGAACGGCTTGCCGACGACCCGGAGCTGGGAGGGACGCTGGGCGGCGTAGCCCTTGAGGATGGCGTCGTCGGTGGTGACCGCGTCCACCTGGCCGTCCACGAGGTTCTTCACGCAGTCCGAGTACTTCGACTGCTCGCTGGTCTTCGCACCGTACTTCGGCTTCTTGATCTCCTGCAGCGGAGTCGAGCCGACGATCGAGCAGACCTTCTTGCCCTTGAGGGTCTCCGGGCCGGTGATGGCCTTGTCGTCCTTGCGCACCAGGAGGTCCGCGCCGGCGGTGTAGTACGGGCCCGCGAAGCCGACCTGCTTCTTGCGCTCGTCGTTGATCGTGTAGGTACCGACGTAGTAGTCGACCTGGCCGTGGGAGATGGTGGTCTCACGGACGTTGGAGTCGATCGTCTTGAACTCGATCTGCTTCGCGGAGAAGCCCAGGTCGGCGGCGACCATCTTGGCGATCTCGATGTCGAAGCCGGAGTACTTGCCGGCGGTGTCCTTGAAGCCCAGGAACGGCTGGTCGGCCTTCACGCCGATGACGATCTTCTTGGCCTTCTGCGCCTTCTTCAGCACCGACGAGTTGATCTTCGGCGCGGAGGCGACCTTGTAGTCGCCGCTGAAGACCTCGCCGCCGGCCGGCTTGTCGCCCGCAGAACCCGACTCGCCGCCGCACGCAGTCGCCGTGGCCGCCAGCGCGAGCACCACCGCACCGGCCGCAGCCGTCTTACGAATCCTCATGGTGAACATCCTTTGGTTCAGCAAGTGTTGGCAATGATGGTGGCCCAACTGCGGCCTCAGTGATGGAGGATCTTCGACAGGAAGTCCTTGGCGCGGTCGCTGCGCGGGTTGTTGAAGAACTGGTTCGGCTCGGCCTCTTCGACGATGCGGCCGTCCGCCATGAAGACGACCCGGTTCGCCGCGGAGCGCGCGAACCCCATCTCATGGGTGACCACGATCATCGTCATGCCGTCCCGGGCGAGCTGCTGCATCACGTCCAGCACCTCGTTGATCATTTCCGGGTCCAGCGCGGACGTCGGCTCGTCGAACAGCATCACCTTCGGGTCCATCGCCAGCGCACGGGCGATCGCCACCCGCTGCTGCTGACCGCCGGAGAGCTGTGCGGGGTACTTGTCCGCCTGGGTGCCGACGCCGACCCGGTCGAGCAGGGCGCGGGCCTTCTTCGTGGCGGCGGCCTTGTCCGTCTTGCGGACCTTGGTCTGCCCCAGCATCACGTTCTCGAGCACCGTCTTGTGCGCGAAGAGGTTGAAGGACTGGAAGACCATGCCCACGTCGGCGCGCAGCCGGGCCAGGTCCCGTCCCTCCCGCGGCAACGGCTTGCCGTCGATCGTGATGCTGCCGGTGTCTATCGTCTCCAGGCGGTTGATCGTGCGGCAGAGCGTCGACTTGCCGGAGCCCGAGGGCCCGATCACGACGACGACCTCGCCGCGGTGGATCGTCAGGTCGATGTCCTGGAGCACGTGCAGCGCGCCGAAGTGCTTGTTGACGTTGTCCAGCACGACCAGCTGGTCCCCGGCCGGCGCGGGACCCTCGGCGTTCTTGGTCACCGATACTTCGCTCATCGGCGTGTAGCTCCGTCCTCCTCGGTTGGGAGGACCCTAGTAACGCCCTGAGACCAGCGTCATCAGTTCTGAGGGGAACTTGAGGATAACGATCCGGCCGCAAACGGACACTCTGCGTCAAGCGGGGAATTCGGAGGGCGACGGCGGGTCATGTGCCGCGGGCGTACCGGCTGCGTAACGGATGGCGGCCAGGAGGTGACCTCCTCTTGACGTGCATGCCTCGCATCACCGTAGATGCCCTGTGGCCTGTACACACGCACCCGGAGAGGAGGCCCGATGAGACTGCTGCTCGTCGAGGACGACGATCATGTCGCCGCGGCCCTGTCCGCGGTGCTCGCCAAGCACGGCCTGTCCGTGGTGCATGCCCGCAACGGCGAGGAGGCGCTCAAGGCCCTGCTGCCCGACCATGCGGAACCGTTCGCGGTGGTGCTGCTCGACCTCGGGCTGCCCGACCAGGACGGCTTCGAGGTGTGCGGCCGGATCCGCAAGATCTGCGCCATCCCCGTCATCATGGTCACCGCGCGGTCCGATGTGCGCTCCCGCATCCACGGCCTCAACCTCGGCGCCGACGACTATGTCGTCAAGCCGTACGACACCGGTGAGCTGCTGGCCCGTATCCATGCGGTGAGCCGGCGCAGCGCGCCCGGCGGCGCCGACCAGCCCGCCGACGAGGGCGCCGCCGACGAGGCGCTGCACCTGGGCACGGTCACGGTCGAACTCCCCACCCGCCAGGTGTCCGTGGACGGCACCGCGGTCCCGCTCACCCGCAAGGAGTTCGACCTGCTCGCGCTGCTCGCCCAGCGCCCCGGTGTGGTCTTCCGCCGGGAGCAGATCATCAGCGAGGTGTGGCGCACGAGTTGGGAGGGCACCGGCCGGACCCTGGAGGTCCATATCGCCTCACTCCGCGCCAAACTGCGGATGCCCGCCCTGATCGAGACGGTGCGCGGCGTCGGCTACCGCCTGGTCGTCCCGGGCGCCGGGCCGCGGCTGCCCGCCTCCCCGGCCTCCTGAAGGCCGCCGGGACCACGTGCGCACCCGACTCCTCCCGCTGCTCATCGTCCTCATGGCCGGAGTGCTGCTCGCGCTGGGCATCCCGCTGGGCGTCATCACCGCCGGTGTGGAGCAGCAGCGGGTGGTCGTCGACCGGATCGACGATGCCGCCCGCTTCGCCTCCCTCGCCCAGTTCGTCACCGCCCGCCCCGCCGCGGACGCCCACAGCAAGACCCCCGAGGAGGACGAGCGGCGCGCCACCCTGCGTACCGAGCTCGCGCGCTACTACGGCCTGTACGGGATCCGCGCCGGCGTCTTCTACCGCGATCACACCCGGATGGCCGCCGCCCCGGCCGGTATGCCGGTGCCCCATGACGGCGAGGGCGCCCAGGCCTTCCGGGAGGCGCTGGCCGGCCGTCGCAGCCACGACCCGCACCAGATCTGGCCCTGGGACGACAGCGGCCGCATCCCGGTGGCCTCACCGGTGATCCGCGACGGCGATGTGGTCGCCGTCGTCATGACCGACTCACCCACCGGACAGATGCGCTCCCGCGTCCTGCGCGGCTGGCTGCTGATCGCGGCCGGGGAGTGCGCGGCCATGCTCGTCGCCGTCGCCGCGGCCTTCCGCCTGACCGGCTGGGTGCTGCGGCCGGTACGGGTCCTGGACGCGGCCAGCCACGACATCGCCACCGGCCGGATGAACGCCCGCGTGGCGGCCACCGCCGGTCCGCCCGAACTGCGCCGGCTGGCCCGCTCGTTCAACGAGATGGCCGACAACGTCGAGGACGTGCTGGAGCAGCAGCGCGCCTTTGTCGCCGACGCCTCCCACCAGCTGCGCAACCCGCTGTCCGCGCTGCTGCTGCGCATCGAGCTGCTGGCCCTGGAACTCCCCGACGGCAACGAGGAGATCGCCTCGGTCCGCACGGAGGGCAAGCGGCTGGCCCGCGTCCTGGACGATCTGCTCGACCTCGCGCTCGCCGAACACACCGCCGCCGACCTCCAGCTCACCGATGTCGCGGCGCTGGCCGCCGAACGCGTCGACTCCTGGCGCCCGTTGGCCGACGACAAGGGCGTCCTCCTCACGTACGAGGGGCAGCCCGCCGTCACCGGCTGGGCCGACCCGGTGGCGCTGTCCAGCGCGCTGGACGCCGTCGTCGACAACGCCCTGAAGTTCACCCCGGAGGGCCGGCCGGTCACCGTCGGTGTCGCGCCGGACGGTGAGCGCGTCCATGTCACCGTCGCCGACCGTGGCCCCGGCCTGACCGATGACGAACTCGCCCGGGTCGGTGACCGCTTCTGGCGCAGCAGCCGCCACCAGAACGTCTCCGGCTCCGGGCTCGGGCTGTCGATCACCCGCGCCCTGCTCACCGCGGGCGGCGCCACCATCGCCTACGCGCCGCATCCGCCGCACGGGCTGCAGGTCACCGTCACCGTGCCGCGCACCGCACCGTGAAGGGGGCGGCCCACACGGGACGCGGGGCATCCCGGGTAGCTGTGCTACCGTTGGCGGCGTTGCAGTTGTGGTACCCATGATGAACTTTGTGCGCGCCCGGAGGCTGGAAGCCCCGGGCGTTCCTTGTTTTCCGGACCTGTTCCGGTGTGGGGCAATCATCTCGGCGACAAGGAGGCCGTGCAGTGCGGTCTCCGGCTTGCCCCATGAAGGAGAAAAACATGGCTTCCGGCACCGTCAAGTGGTTCAACTCGGAAAAGGGCTTCGGCTTCATCGAGCAGGACGGCGGCGGCCCCGACGTCTTCGCCCACTACTCGAACATCGCCGCCCAGGGCTTCCGTGAGCTCCTCGAGGGCCAGAAGGTCACCTTCGACGTGACCCAGGGCCCGAAGGGCCCGCAGGCGGAGAACATCGTCGCCGCCTGACGCTCTCGCGTCCCGTGAGCGGGGCCCGCACCGGCCGGTCCGGTGCGGGCCCCGCTCCGTTCGCGGACGCGGGTCCGGCGGGCCCTCGGGGCGCGGCCGGGCCGCAGGGCCCGGAGTGCGCCTCAGAGGTTCCGTACGGGCCTTCCGGGCAGAGCTTCCGGGACCAGGGCCGGGATCACGGCTTCCGGGTCACGGCTTCTGGGACAGGTAATAGCGCCGGGCGCCCTCGTGGAGCTCCAGCGGGTCGGTGAACACCGCCGTCCGCAGATCCACCTTCTGTGCGGCATGCACCTGGCGCCCGATCCAGTCCCGGCTGTCGATGACCGTACGCGTGATGCCCTGGGCCATCACCGCATCCTCGCGGTCCGTCGTGACCAGCAGATTCGCCACCGCGATCGTCTTCACCGCCTGCCCTTCCTGGGCCATGGGGTAGGCGTCGGCGGGCATCACCGCCGCCCGGTAGTAGCGGGTGCGCTCGCCCTGCCGGTGCAGCGCCGGGCTCAGATCCCCGAGCTGGACCAGCCGTACCGGGAACCGGTACGCCAGACGCTGCACGGCCGTCGTCGGCAGCCCGCCGGACCAGAAGAAGGCATCCAGCTTGTGCTGCTCCAGCAGCTTCGGCATCTGGTCGATGCCGACCCGTACCGGCTCGATGTCCTTGTTGAAGTCCAGCCCGGCCGCCTCCAGCAGCCGCCGGGTGATCAGCTGTACACCGGAGCCGTCGGCCCCCACGCCCACCCGCAGCCGCCGCAGATCCTTCGTCGAACGCACCGCGGACTTCTTGGGCACCACCAGCTGCATGTAGTCGTCGTACAGCCGCGCACAGGCCCGCAGCCGGTCCGCGCCCGGCTCTCCCCTGACCTGGTACGCGGCGACCGCGTCCGCCGTCGCGATGGTGAACTCCGCGCGTCCGGCGACCAGTTGGCGCAGATTGTCGATGGATCCCTCGCTGCGGGCCAGCCGCAGATCGACGTCCGGCAGGTCGTGGGCCAGATCCTGCTTGAGCAGCTCCCCGTAGCGCGCGTACACCCCGGTCGGCACGCCCGTCGCCAGCGTCACCTGCCCCCGGGGCGCGGGCTCGCTGCCCATCGCCAGCAGCCACCACAGCGCCAGCCCGAGGGCGACCAGTGCCGCGGCCGCCGAACGGAGGGCCCGGCGGCCGGTGCGGGAGAGTGCTGTGACCATGGGCGGGATCCTGCCAGTACCGCGGCGGGAAAGGGAGGGGCGGGCCCTCGTTACGGGGCGTGCGGGCGTCGAGCGGGGCGTCACCGGTGTCCGCCCGCCCTATGCAGACGGCGCCTCGCGTAGCACGATCGACTGAGGAGGGCCCAACCCCTCCCGATCTCTCGACATAGCGGGGACCTGGCACGTCTCCCACCGCGCGCCGACCGGCGCGCACTCCACGCGATCCCCTCCACCATGAGCGCACCGGCGCCGGTGTTTCGACACCGCGGCCCCATGACGCGCCGGTGCGGGAAGCGACACCCCATGAAACCGATCACCGAACTGCGGCCGGATATCCATGCCCGGCCCGACGCACTCCGCTCACCCCCGCTCGGCGCCGACCTCGGCCTGCTCCTCCTCCGTCTGACCGTGGGACTGATCCTGGCCGGTCACGGCGCCCAGAAACTCTTCGGCCTCTTCGGCGGCCACGGCCTCGCCGCCACCGGCAAGGGCTTCGCGGCCCTCGGCTACCGCCCCGGCGAGTTCTTCGCCGGCCTCGCCGGAGTCTCGGAATTCCTCGGCGGCCTCGGCCTCGCGGCCGGGCTGCTCACACCCCTCGCGGCCGCCGCCCTCATCGGCGTGATGATCAACGCCATGGCCACGTCGGCGTCCGGGGGGCTCTGGGCGATGAGCGGCGGCATCGAATATCCCCTGACCATCGCCGTCGTCGCGCTGACCGTCGCGGCAACCGGCCCCGGCCGCTTCGCTCTCGACCGCCCCTTCCGCTGGGGCAACGGCGGTCTGCGCAGCGCGGCCTTCGCTCTGGGGGCGGGCGGCATCGGCGCCGCCATCGTGCTGGCCCTGTGAGGCGGGACGCCCCCGTCCTCGGGCGTCCGCAGCCGGATCCGGCCCGAGGACTCCAGGGTCGGGAGGTACTTCCGGTACCGCCTACCCTTGTCGCATGACCAGCAGCGACCGGAGCCAGGCAGTGGGCGTGAACAAGAGTTACGAGATCCGCACCTACGGGTGCCAGATGAACGTCCACGACTCCGAGCGGCTGTCGGGCCTGCTGGAAGAGGCCGGATATGTCCCCGCGCCCAAGGACGGCGACGGCGCCGACGTCGTGGTCTTCAACACCTGCGCGGTGCGGGAGAACGCCGACAACCGGCTCTACGGCAACCTCGGTCAGCTCGCTCCGAAGAAGGCCGCGCGGCCCGGTATGCAGATCGCCGTGGGCGGCTGCCTCGCCCAGAAGGACCGCGACACCATCGTCAAGCGGGCCCCCTGGGTCGACGTGGTCTTCGGGACCCACAACATCGGCAAGCTGCCCGTGCTGCTGGAGCGCGCCCGCATCCAGGAAGAGGCGCAGGTCGAGATCGCCGAGTCGCTGGAGGCGTTCCCCTCGACCCTGCCCACCCGGCGCGAGAGCGCGTATGCGGCCTGGGTCTCGATCTCCGTGGGCTGCAACAACACCTGTACGTTCTGTATCGTCCCGGCACTGCGCGGCAAGGAGAAGGACCGCCGTCCCGGCGACATCCTCGCCGAGATCGAGGCGCTGGTCGGCGAGGGCGTCAGCGAGATCACCCTGCTCGGCCAGAACGTCAACGCCTACGGCTCCGACATCGGCGACCGCGAGGCCTTCAGCAAGCTGCTGCGCGCCTGCGGGACGATCGAGGGCCTGGAGCGGGTCCGCTTCACCTCCCCGCACCCCCGCGACTTCACCGACGACGTCATCGCCGCCATGGCCGAGACACCCAACGTCATGCCCCAGCTCCACATGCCGCTGCAGTCCGGCTCGGACACCGTCCTCAAGGCGATGCGCCGCTCGTACCGCCAGGAGCGCTTCCTCGGCATCATCGAGAAGGTGCGCGCCGCGATGCCGGACGCCGCGATCTCCACGGACATCATCGTCGGCTTCCCGGGCGAGACCGAGGAGGACTTCGAGCAGACCCTGCACACGGTCCGCGAGTCCCGCTTCGCCCAGGCCTTCACCTTCCAGTACTCCAAGCGCCCCGGTACCCCGGCTGCCGACATGGAGGGCCAGATCACCAAGGCCGTGGTCCAGGAGCGCTATGAGCGCCTGGTCGCCCTCCAGGAGGAGATCTCCTGGGAGGAGAACAAGAAGCAGGTCGGCCGGACTCTGGAGGTCCTGGTGGCCGAGGGCGAGGGCCGCAAGGACGGGGCGACCCACCGCCTCTCCGGCCGGGCCCCCGACAACCGTCTGGTGCACTTCACCCGCCCCGACGAGCCGGTCCGCCCCGGCGACATGGTGACCGTCGAGGTCACCTACGCCGCTCCGCACCACCTCCTGGCGGAGGGCCCGGCAAAGGCCGTCCGCCGCACCCGGGCCGGTGACGCCTGGGAGAAGCGCAATGCCGCCCCGGAGGAGAAGCCCAAGGGCGTGCTGCTGGGCCTGCCCACCATCGGCGCCCCGGCACCGGACCCGGCGCCCGCCGCCGGCTGCGGCTGCGACTGACCGGCCGCGCGCCCGGCACCCCGCAGGGCGCCACGACCGGCCTCGCACCAGGGGCGTTACGCTGCGTGGCATGCTCGTAGCCGCCGCTCTCTGCCCCTGCCCGCCGCTCCTCGTCCCGGAGGTGGCCGCCGGGGCGGCGGGCGAACTGGAGGCGCTGCGCGCCGCCTGCCTGGACGCGATCGGTGTGCTCGCCGCGGCCCGCCCCGACCGGCTGATCGTCCTCGGCCCGGCCGACGAGGCCGGCCGGGGCCCGCACCCGCAGGGCGCCGCCGGCTCCTTCCGCGGCTTCGGGGTGGACCTCGAGGTGCGGCTGGGCGCCGCGAAGAGCGCGCCGGAGCGGGAACTCCCGCCGTCGCTGTCGGTCGGCGCCTGGCTGCTGTCGCGTACGGACTGGGCCGACGCCCCCGTGGAGGCGCTGGGGGTGGCGGAGTCCCTGCCCCGCGACCGCGCTCTGCCGATGGGCCGGCAGATCGCGGCATCCGCGCCCCGGGTGGCGCTGCTGGTGATGGGTGACGGCAGCACCTGCCGGACGGTGAAGGCGCCCGGCTACTTCGACGAGCGGGCCGAGGACTTCGACGCCGCCGTGGCCCGCGCCCTGGGCACCGCCGACATCGCTGTGCTGACCGCGCTGGACGAGGAGCCGGCCGCCGGTCTCCAGGCGTCCGGACGGGCCTGCTGGCAGGTCCTGGCGGGTGCGGCGGAGGACGCCGGCCTGAGCGGGCGGCTGCTCCGCGACGAGGCCCCGTACGGCGTGGGCTACTTCGTGGCGGCCTGGTCGTAGCGCGCCACCGGGTACGGCGACGGCCGCGAGGCGCTCCGCCCCGCGGCCGTCGCGCCGGGTACCGCGTGTACGGCGGACTACTGCCGTGCGCTCTCGCTGTCCGCGGCGGCCTCCGCTGACTGCTGCCGGGGGATGCCGGCGCTCTCGCCGGCCTTCTCCGCCGGCGGCTCGTCGGCAGCCGCGTCTCCTGAGGCTTCCGGAGCAGCCGCCTCGGTTGCTGCCTGAACCGGGGTTGCGGCGTCGTCCGCGGCCTCCTGGGCCTCGCCGGCGTCTGCGGCCTTCTCGGCCTCCGTGGCGTCCTCGGCAGCCGCCGAAACGGCCGGCTCCGCCGTCTCCTCCGCCTCGGCCGTCACCGCCGCAGCGGTGCTCTCCTCCGTCGATGCTTCGGACTTATGGCGGCGAAACCGCGAAAACACGCCCATAACTGCTCCTACGCTCTTCATGTGGCGAAATCCCATGCCGCTGGGGAACGGCCCATTGCGCCGCTCGCGGGCGCCGGTGAGACGCACCGGCTTCTCGGGACCTCGCAACAGGCAACGAACCCATCGGTTGCCCGTCACGTCGCTCGTTCGAGATCGGGGTGTGATGTTTGCGAGACTGACGGGGTGAACACCGCCGTTCCCGCTCCGCGGGTCATCGCCGTCGTCGGTCCCACCGCGGCCGGAAAGTCCGATCTGGGCGTCGCACTCGCACAGCATGTGGGGGGCGAAGTCATCAATGCCGACTCCATGCAGCTCTACCGCGGCATGGACATCGGCACCGCCAAACTCACGCCCGAGGAGCAGCAGGGCGTCCCGCACCGGCTCCTGGACATCTGGGACGTGACCTGCGCGGCCAGCGTCGCCGAGTACCAGCGGCTGGCCCGCGCCGAGATCGACCGGCTGCTCGCCGAGGGCCGCACCCCGGTCCTCGTGGGCGGCTCCGGCCTGTACGTACGCGGTGCGATCGACGCCCTCGACTTCCCCGGCACCGACCCGGAGGTACGCGCCCGCCTGGAGGCCGAACTGGCCGACGTGGGCACCGGCCCCCTCCATGCCCGGCTGGCCGCCGCCGACCCCGAGGCGGGCCGCGCGATCCTGGCCGGCAACGGCCGTCGCATCGTGCGCGCCCTGGAGGTCATCGAGATCACCGGCCGCCCGTTCACCGCCAACCTCCCCGGTCACGAAGCGGTCTACGACACTCTGCAGATCGGCGTCGATGTCGAGCGCCCCGAGCTCGACGAGCGGATCGCCCGACGGGTCGACCGCATGTGGGAGGCGGGCCTGGTCGACGAGGTGCGGCGCCTGGAGGGCAAGGGGCTGCGCGAGGGCCGTACGGCCTCCCGGGCACTCGGCTATCAGCAGGTGCTGGCCCAGCTTGCGGGGGAGTGCACCGAGCAGGAGGCGCGCGACGAGACGGTGCGCGCCACCAAGCGCTTCGCGCGCCGTCAGGACTCGTGGTTCCGCCGGGACCCACGGGTCCACTGGCTCAGCGGCGCCGTCGAGCACCGGGCGGAACTTCCCGGGCAGGCGCTGACGTTGCTCGAACGACCGGTCACAGCCTGATCACGTCATGGCATCGGGACGCTCCGGCCGCCATCCGGGCCCCTGAGGGCGTGTCATCATCGACCTTCGATCGAGGCGTGCAGTCAGCAGTGGGGAGGGCGCGTGGCTATGGAGGCCGGCCCTCGCAACCGAGCGCAGCAACCGGACAGCGGCGCTGACGCGGCTCCCCTGACGGACGACGGTCCGGACACCGAAGACGGCCTGACCGGCGCCGATGGCGCCGGCACCGGACCGCTCACCGACCCGGACACCCTGGACGACTCCGACGCCCCGGACTCCGGCACCGACGGGCCCGGCGAGGGCGGCGAGTCCTTCCGGGAGCTGCGCCCGCCGCGCCGGCTGCGCCTGTGGCAGCTGGCGCCGATCGTCGCGCTCGCGGCCCTCGGCTCGCTGATGTTCGCCTTCCCTCTCGCCTTCGAGTTGGGCGGCGACGGCGGCGCGGTGATCGCCATGCTCGGCCTGCTGCTGTGCTGCTGCGCCGCCGGCTGGGGCATGATGGCCGCCCGCCGCGTCGGCCACATCTGGCCCGGCCTCCCGGCACGCGGTTCCGGCCGTCGCGCCAACTGGCGCGTGGTGCTGCTCTACGCCGTCGTGGTGGCGATCCCCGCGTCGCTGGCCATCTGGCGCGTGGCCCGGCTGCGCTGAACCGGCGGGGACTCCTCGCGCGGGGTTGCCCCGGGCGTCGTACGAGCGCCGCCCGGCCCCCGTAAGGCCGATTCCTCCGGCGCCCCCGTACGATGCAAGGGTGACCAGCACGCAGCGCCTCGCCTTCCTCAAGGGCCACGGCACCGAGAACGACTTTGTGATCGTCCCCGACCCGGACGGCCGCCTCGATCTGCCCGCGACCGCCGTCGCCAGGATCTGCGACCGGCGGGCCGGACTCGGCGGCGACGGCCTGCTGCGCGTCGTACGCTCCGCCGCGCACCCGGAGGCGCTGGCCCAGGCCGACGAGGCCGAGTGGTTCATGGACTACCGCAACGGCGACGGCTCGATCGCCGAGATGTGCGGCAACGGCGTCCGCGTCTTCGCGCGCTATCTGCTGCACGCCGGCCTGGTCGAGGCCGGTGACCTCACCATCGCCACCCGCGCCGGCGTACGCCGCGTCCACGTCGCCAAGACCGGCGACGTCACGGTCTCGATGGGCCGCGCCGAGCTCTTCGAGGAGAGTGTCGTCGTCACGATCGGCGGCCGGAGCTGGCCGTCCCGGAACGTGAACATGGGCAATCCGCACGCCGTCGCCTTCGTCGACGATCTGGCCCACGCCGGCGACCTGCTGGCCGTACCGCCGTTCGGCCCAGCGTCGGTTTATCCCGAGGGCGTGAACATCGAGTTCGTCGCCGACCGCGGTCCGCGCCATGTGGCGATGCGGGTCCACGAGCGCGGCTCGGGCGAGACCCGCTCCTGCGGCACCGGCGCCTGTGCGGTCGCCGTCGCCACCGCCCGCAGGGACGGACTGGACCCCACGGCGACCGGAACGCCGGTCACGTACACGGTCGACGTGCTCGGCGGCAGCCTCTCGATCACCGAGCTGCCCGACGGCACGGTCGAGATGACCGGCCCGGCCGAGATCGTCGCCGAGGGCACCTTCGACCCCGCCTGGCTGGCCGCCGCGCTCGCCTGACGCGCCTGCGGCGTCCCGGGCTCCGAGCCTCCCGCGAGCAACGATTCCGGCCGAAACATTCGCTCGAACGGGTGATCCGTATCACTCTGAGCGAGAGGCGGACAGCGCTGCGTGATGGGGTCGATAGCATCAAGCACCGGCCCGGACGTCCGAACTGACGCGTCCCACCGCCGGTCGACGCTGCCGGAGGTGCCCATGAGCGCAGAGGCCACTAACCCTGGTAACCCTGGAGCAGCGGGCCGCAAGCGCGGCCGCCGCCGACTGGAGCTCAGAGGGCTGCGCCGTATCGGCCGTGCCGCGCTGCTCGGCCCCGCCCCGCGCGACGGCCTCCCGCACGCCATGGAGCATGTCGCCAAGGTGCACCGCGGCCACCACCCGGACGCCGATCTGGACACCCTCACCAGGGCCTATCTGCTCGCCGAGTCCTCGCACCGCGGCCAACTGCGCAAGAGCGGCGAGCCGTACATCACCCACCCGCTTGCGGTGACCCTCATCCTCGCCGAACTGGGCGCGGAAACCACGACCTTGACCGCCTCCCTGCTCCACGACACCGTCGAGGACACGGAAGTGACGCTGGATCAGGTTCGGGAACGGTTCGGCGCGGAGGTCTGCTATCTGGTCGACGGCGTCACCAAGCTGGAGAAGGTCGACTACGGCGCGGCCGCCGAGCCGGAGACCTTCCGCAAGATGCTGGTGGCGACCGGCAACGACGTCCGGGTGATGTCCATCAAGCTCGCCGACCGGCTGCACAACATGCGCACCCTCGGCGTGATGCGCCCCGAGAAGCAGGCCCGGATCGCCAAGGTGACCCGCGATGTGCTGATCCCGCTCGCCGAACGCCTCGGCGTCCAGGCGCTCAAGGCCGAGCTGGAGGATCTCGTCTTCGCGATCCTGCACCCCGAGGAGTACGCCACCACCCGGGCCCTGGTCATGGAGTACGCCACCCGGACCGACCCGCTCACCGCCCTCGCGCAGCGGGTGCGCGCGGTCCTGGACGAGGCCGGTATCGACGCCGAAGTCCTGGTCCGGCCACGGCACTTCGTCTCCGTCCACCGCGTACGCCTCGCCCGCCGTGAGCTGACCGGCGCGGACCTCGGGCGGCTGCTGGTGCTGGTCGCGGAGGACGCCGACTGCTACGCCGTCCTCGGTGAGCTGCACACCTGCTTCACGCCGGTCATCTCCGAGTTCAAGGACTTCATCGCGGCCCCCAAGTTCAACCTCTACCAGTCGCTGCACACGGCGATCACCGGCCCGTCCGGGGAGATCGCCGAGACGCTGATCCGTACGCACCAGATGCACCGGGTCGCCGAGGCCGGGGTGATCGCGCTGGGCAATCCGTACGCCCCCACGGACGGCGCGGACGCCCCCGAGGGCGAGCGGGCCGACCCGACCCGTCCTGGATGGCTCTCCCGGCTGCTGGAGTGGCAGCGCACCACCCCGGACCCGGACACGTTCTGGACCTCGCTGCGCGACGACCTCGCCCAGGACCGGGAGATCACCGTCTTCTGCGCCGACGCCCCGTCGGACGGCTCGTCGGCCGGCACCGGCGGTGCCATCGGTCTGCCCGCCGGGGCGAGTTGTGTGGACGCCGCCTACGAGCGGCACGGCGAGGTGGCGCACTGTTGCATCGGCGCCCGCGTCAACGGACGGCTCGCCACGCTCTCCACCGTCCTGCACGACGGAGACAGCCTGCAGCTGCTGATGGCCCCGGACTCCGCGGCCGGCCCCTCGCCCGAATGGCTCGACCACGCCCGTACGCCCGCCGCCCGGCTCGCCATCGCCCGGTGGCTGGCCGGGCCGGGGGAGCACGGCGCCCGCCCGGCGACTGCCGGTGAGGGGACCGCCGTGGTGCCCCCCGCCGACCGCCAGGCCGCAGGCCACGACCGGTCCGGAGCCGACCCGGTCGCCCCCGCCTCGGTCCTCGCGGTGGTGGATCTGCCCGGCGCGGCGGTCCGGCTGGCGGGCTGCTGCACCCCGGTGCCGCCGGACACCGTCACCGGATTCGTCGTACGGGGCGGCACGGTCACCGTCCACCGCGCCCTGTGCCCCGTCGTGGCGCGGATGGCGGCCACCGGCCGGCAGCCGGTCGAAGTGCGCTGGCGGGGCGCCGGCCAGGGGGGCCACGGCTGCAGGGTCACCCTCCTGGCCGAGGCCTTCAGCCGGCCGCACCTCCTGGCCGACCTCACCGAAGCCATCGCCTCCCAGGGCGCCGCAGTGGTGTCCGCCGCCGTCGAGCCCCCGCACGAGCAGCGGGTCCGCCACACCTACACCCTGCATCTGCCGAACGCCGCCGGGCTGCCATCCCTCATGCGGGCCATGCGCCAAGTGCCCGGTGTCTTCGACGTGTTGCGTGCCGGGCGGGCCCGCCGGGCCGCGGCGCTGCGCCCCTGAACGGGGCCGGGGCCCGCCGGGTGACGGCCCGTCGGAAACCCCTCCGTCCGGCGGCGTAAGACGGACGCACGATCCGCCGCCCGTTCGGGTGCCGTTTGCCCCGTTACCCGCGGGGGAGGGGGCCGCGTTGGTAGCCGTAGTTCATGTTCCTTCCCCTGCGCCGCCCGTCCCGCGACCCCGATCGCCCCGTTCCCGCCCTGCCTCGCGGCCCGAGCGGGCGGCTCCGGTGGACCGGCCGCCGGGCCGCCGCCCTCGGGCTGGCCGCACTCGCCACCGTCGGCATGGCCGAGCCGCCGGCCCTGGGGCCGCAAGGCCTCGGCGACCGCCTCTTCCCCATGCTCGGCAACACCGGCTACGACGTCACGTCCTACGACGTCTCCCTGGATTACTCCGGCCACAACGACCAGCCGCTGGACGCCACCACCGAGATCACCGCCCGTGCCACCACCGAGCTCGACCATGTCAACCTCGACTTCGCCCACGGCGCCGTGCGCTCCGTGAAGGTCGGCGGCCTGCCCGCCCAGCACCAGCAGCACGGCGAGGACCTGGTGCTCACCCCGGCCTTCCACATCTCCCGGGGCCAGGAGGTGAAGATCTCCATCGAGCACACCAGCGACCCCCGCGGCAAGGGCGACGGCGGCTGGCTCCGCACCTCCGACGGCCTGGCGATGGCCAACCAGGCCGACGCCGCGCACCGCGTCTTCCCCTGCAACGACCACCCCTCCGACAAGGCGCTCTTCACCTTCCACATCACCGCGCCCCAGGAGCTGACGGCCGTCGCCAACGGGCTGCCCCTGAGCCCCGGCGCCCGCGCGGGGCGCCGCACCTGGACCTATCGCACCACCCACCCCATGGCCACCGAGCTGGCGCAGGTCTCCATCGGGAAGTCCAGCGTGCTGCTGCGCCACGGACCGCACGGCCTGCCTGTCCGCGATGTCGTACCCACAGCGGACCGCCCCGCCCTCGCGCACTGGCTGGCGAAGACCCCGGCCCACATGGCCTGGATGGAGCGCAAGGTCGGCCCCTACCCCTTCGAGGCGTACGGGGTGCTGATCGCCAACGCCAGGACCGGCTTCGAGCTGGAGACCCAGACCCTGTCGCTCTTCGAGAAGGGCATGTTCACCACCGACCAGCTGCCCGGCTGGTACGTGGAGTCGGTGATGGTGCACGAACTGGCCCACCAGTGGTTCGGCGACAGCGTCAGCCCGCGCCGCTGGTCCGATGTCTGGCTCAACGAGGCCCATGCCACCTGGTACGAGTCCCTCTACGCCCAGGAGAAGGGCGGCAGCCGGGCCTCTCTGGACGCCCGGATGCGTCATGCGTACGAGGAGTCCGACGGCTGGCGCGCCGACGGCGGACCGCCCGCCGCGCCCAAGGCACCCAGCCCGGGACAGAAGATCGGGATCTTCCGCCCCATCGTCTACGACGGCAGCGCGCTCGTCCTGTACGCGCTGCGGCAGAAGATCGGGGTCGCCGCCTTCGACCGCCTGGAACGCGACTGGGTGGAACGGCACCGCGACGGCGTGGCGGACACCGCCGACTTCGTCCAGCTGTCCTCCCAGGTCGCCGGGCAGGATCTCACCGGCTTCTTCCAGGAATGGCTCTACGGCGACCGGACACCGCCGATGCCGGGGCATCCGGAGTGGCTGCCCAAGGGGGCCGCGGGAAAGCCGGGGCGGCCCAAGGGCGCCGTGGCGAGCCCCGGGCCGAAGGGGGCTGCCGCGAGCCCTGGGCCCAAGGGCGTCGCCGCGAGCCCCGCGCCCAAGGCAGCGGCCGAGAACCCCGCGCCCAAGGGAGCCGCCGAAAACCCCGGAAAACCCGTGTGACGGCCTTCCCGGGGCGTGGGACCATCGTCGGGACGGCGCCGGTCGGCCCGGGAATCTCCGGGGCGGCTCGGACGTTGTCACCTGCGACGGCCGTGGCGGTACCGCGGCGGTCGCCGCACCACCGACAGTCCCGGCGGGAACACCCGGTTCCCGCGAGGGCTTCCCAACGACGCAAAGGATCAAATGACCTCCTCTTCTTCCCTTCCGCAGGACCGGCAGCGCCTCCCCGAGAGCCTTCGGGCCAACGCCCTGATGGAAGAGGACGTCGCCTGGAGCCACGAGATCGACGGGGAGCGTGACGGCGACCAGTACGACCGTTCGGCGCGTGCGGCACTACGCCGTGTAGCGGGCCTTTCCACCGAGCTCGAGGACGTCACCGAGGTCGAGTACCGACAGCTCCGCCTGGAGCGCGTGGTGCTCGTCGGTGTCTGGACCTCGGGCACGGTCCAGGAGGCGGAGAACTCGCTTGCCGAGCTCTCCGCACTCGCCGAGACCGCCGGCGCCATGGTCCTGGACGGCGTCATCCAGCGCCGCGACAAGCCCGACCCGGCCACGTACATCGGCTCCGGCAAGGCGCTGGAGCTGCGCGACATCGTGCTGGAATCCGGGGCGGACACCGTGGTGTGTGACGGTGAGCTCTCCCCGGGCCAGCTGATCCACCTCGAGGACGTCGTCAAGGTCAAGGTGGTCGACCGGACCGCTCTGATCCTCGACATCTTCGCCCAGCACGCCAAGTCCCGGGAGGGCAAGGCGCAGGTCTCGCTGGCACAGATGCAGTACATGCTCCCCAGGCTCCGTGGCTGGGGTCAGTCGCTGTCCCGGCAGATGGGTGGCGGTGGCTCCGGTTCGGCGGGCGGCGGTATGGCCACCCGTGGTCCCGGTGAGACCAAGATCGAGACGGACCGGCGGCGGATCCGCGAGAAGATGGCGAAGATGCGCCGGGAGATCGCGGAGATGAAGACCGGCCGGGACATCAAGCGCCAGGAACGCCGGCGCAACAAGGTCCCCTCGGTCGCCATCGCCGGCTACACCAACGCCGGCAAGTCCTCCCTGCTCAACCGCCTCACCGGCGCCGGTGTACTGGTGGAGAACTCCCTGTTCGCCACCCTGGACCCCACCGTCCGGCGGGCCGAGACGCCCAGCGGACGGCTCTACACCCTCGCCGACACCGTCGGCTTCGTCCGGCATCTGCCGCACCACCTCGTCGAGGCGTTCCGTTCCACGATGGAGGAGGTCGGCGAGTCCGATCTCATCCTGCATGTGGTCGACGGCTCGCATCCGGTGCCGGAGGAGCAGCTGGCCGCCGTACGCGAGGTGATCCGCGAGGTGGGCGCGACGGACGTGCCCGAGATCGTGGTCGTCAACAAGGCCGACGCGGCCGATCCGCTGGTGCTGCAGCGCCTGCTGCGCCAGGAGAAGCACGCCCTCGTGGTCTCGGCCCGTACGGGCCAGGGCCTGGACGAGCTGCTGACCCTGCTCGACGAGGAACTCCCCCGGCCGCGGGTCGAGATCGAGGTGCTGGTGCCCTACACCCAGGGCGCCCTCGTCTCGCGGGCACACGCCGAGGGCGAGGTCATCTCCGAGGAGCACACCGCGGACGGCACGGTCCTCAAGGCGCGGGTGCACGAGGAGCTGGCCGCCGAGCTCCAGCGCTTCGTCGCTGCGGCATAGCGGCCGGGCAGCGCAGACGACAAAGGGCCCGCCCCCGGAGACCGGGGGCGGGCCCTTTCGTCATGCCCATGGGCGATGCGGGGGTGGCGCCGTCCCCGGCACCACCCGCCTCACACCCTTACTGCTTGCTCGCCCACTTCTTGCTCATGGTGTCGAACATGCTCTTGGCCTCGGGGCCCAGGTGGGGACCGGCGGACCAGCGGGCCGGACGCGGCCCCATCGACATGTTGGAGACCAGCACCGGCTTGCCGTCATTGCCCTTGATGAACCAGGGGCCGCCGGAGGAACCACCGGTCATGGTGCAGCCGATCCGGTACATGGTCGGCTTCTTGGCGTCCATCGACAGTCGGGTCGGCTTGTCGGTGCACTGCTGCTGCGCCGCACCGTCGAACGGCGGCTCGGCCGGGTAGCCCTGGGCGGTCAGGCTCGGGATCTTGGCCATCGCGGGCGCGTTGAAGTCGACGTCGTAGGCGCCGCCGGCAACCTCTTCCAGCGACTTGCCGCCCGTGCTCTCCTCGGGCTTCACATGCATCAGCGCGAAGTCGTACGGAGCCATCGGCACGCCCGGAACGGCGCCGCCGCCCTTGATCCACTGCTGGGACGTCGCCATGTCGTCCGCCCACCACTTGCCCGACGGGACCCGGTCCTCGTAGGGCTTGCCCTTCAGCTGGCCGGCGGTGCCGCCGGTCTTGTTGAAGTTCGGCACGAACATCATGTTGCGGTACCAGCCGCCGCTCTTGCCGGCGTGCACACAGTGCGCCGCGGTCCACACGAGGTTGGACTTACCGGGGTGCGCCGGGTCCTTGACGACGGTGGCGGAGCAACGCGACCCGCCCTCGGGGGTGCTGAAGAGCAGCAGGCCCACGCCGGGTGCGGTCGAGGTGTACGGGGTCTTGACGGCCTGCGCCGGAACGGCTGCGGGCTCAGGGTCGGTCTTGCCCTGGTCCTCCGAGATGTCCTCGGGCTTGCTGGGGTCCTGGGGCGGCTTGACCTTGTCGATCTTGTCCTTGTCCCAGAAGTCCTTGATGATCGGGTTGATGAACTCCCCGGCCTCCCGGAGCCACTTGTCCCGGTCCCAGTTCTTCCACTCGCCGTTCTTCCACTTGTCCAGGTCGACGCCGTGTTCCTTGAGCTTGTCCTGGATGTCCTGCGGGATCTTGAAGTCACCCCCGCCCGTGGAGTCCTGAGCCGCGGACTGGCTGGGCTTGGCGTCCGCGTTGTCGCCCTCGGGTCCGCAGCCGGTCGCCGTGAGTGCCACGACAGCGGTGAGGGCGGCGGCGGCCAGGACTGGCCGACGTATGGATCGCATGGGTGAGCTCCCCCTGGTGAATCGGACTGAGCCGGTGTGGCTTGTTCGGTGTTGCGCCGGTCTGTTCTTTGTCATGAACCTCAAGACCCCGGCGCAACACCCCACTATGCCGGTGACGATGGGGACGGCGGTACTCGGGTCCCCGGTTCCACGCCATCAAGGATCTTGCGGACAACCGTGATCCCGGGTCGCCGTCGTCGTTGGTACGTACGGGGGACGGCCGGGCTGCCCCCAGCCCGCGCGGCATTCAGCAGCTCACCAGCAGGAGGACACAACTGCCGTGGTGTTGACCGAAATCGTGCCGGCGGCCGCGCCGCCGGCCCATGAGGGGATCCTGCGGCGGCAGTCCCTGCGTGAGTCCGCCGCCCGCACCTACGCGCGCTCGCTGCCCATCGTCCCGGTGCGCGCCCGCGGGCTGACCATCGAGGGCGCCGACGGCAGGCGCTATCTCGACTGCCTCTCCGGCGCCGGCACCCTGGCGCTGGGCCACAACCACCCGGTGGTGCTCGAAGCGATCCGGACGGTTCTCGACTCCGGCGCACCGCTGCAGGTCCTCGACCTGGCCACCCCCGTCAAGGACGCCTTCACCACCGAGCTCTTCGCCACCCTGCCGGGGGAGTTGGCGGAAAAGGGACGCATCCAGTTCTGCGGCCCGGCCGGCACGGACGCCGTCGAGGCCGCCTTCAAACTCGTCCGCACCGCGACCGGCCGGGACGGCCTGATGGCCTTCTCCGGCGCTTACCACGGCATGACCTCGGAGGCGCTCGCCGCCTCCGGGGGAGCCCAGCACACCAGCGTGGTCCGGCTCCCCTATCCGTACGACTACCGCTGCCCCTTCCGGACCGGCGGCGAGCGCGGTGCCGAACTCGCCGCGCGCTGGACACAGAGCCTGCTCGACGACGACAAGAGCGGGGTACCCCAGCCGGCCGGGATGATCCTCGAACCCGTCCAGGGCGAGGGCGGGGTGATCCCCGCGCCGGACGGCTGGCTGCGGCGGATGCGGGAGCTCACCGCCGCCCGGCAGATCCCGCTGATCGTGGACGAGGTGCAGACCGGCGTCGGCCGCACCGGCGCCTTCTGGGCGGTCGACCACAGCGGCATCGTGCCCGATGTGATCGTGCTGTCGAAGGCGATCGGCGGAAGTCTGCCGCTCGCCGTGATCGTCTACCGCGAGGAACTCGACGCCTGGCAGCCCGGCGCGCACGCGGGGACCTTCCGCGGCAACCAGCTCGCGATGGCCGCCGGCGCCGCCACCCTCGCCTACGTCCGCACGAACGGCCTCGACCGGCGTGCCGGGGAGCTCGGCAACCGGATGCTCGACCGGCTCACCTCGCTCGCCGCCGCCCATGACTGCATCGGCGATGTCCGCGGCCGCGGGCTGATGCTCGGCATCGAGCTCGTCGACCGCGCCGCCGATGCCGACGCCACGGGCGCCCGCCCCGCCGACCCGCAGCTCGCCGCCGCCGTCCAGCACGCCTGCCTGGACCGCGGCCTGATCGTCGAACTGGGCGGCAGGCACTCCGCCGTCGTCCGGCTGCTGCCACCCCTGACCATCACCGACGAACAGGCGGACGCCATTCTCGACCGCCTCGCCGACGCCATCGCGGCGGCGGTCCGCACCACCCCCGGGCCGACGGGCTCGTCCCCCACGACAATGCGAGGCACCTCCCCATGAACGAATGCCCCGGCCCCGACGGTGGCCAGGCCGCCGAGCGCATCCCCGCCCACCAGGGCGCGGGCACGATCGAGGCGGTACCACGCCAGCAGCGGCGCGCCGCCGACGACGCCTGCCACCAGCAGACCCACGAGGCTCCGGACCGGGCCGCCCCCCACGGCGCCCCCGCCCCCCACGGCGCCCCCGCCCCCCACGGCGCCCCCGCTCCCCACGGTGCCCCCGGCCCCTACGACCACGCCCGGTCCGGTGACCACGACCCCCTCGACCACCCGGATCCGGCGGTCGCCGCCGACGCCGCGGGCATCGAGCATCTGCTGCGCTGCTGGCTCCGGGAGAGCGGCACCCACCGCCCGGCCGAAGGCGGGCTGCGCATCCCCCTGACGGCGGCGGCGTGTGCCCTGCACGTCCCCGTCCGCTACTGGTCACCCACGGGCTGGCACCGTCTGGGCGCCCCCACCGTCGAAGGCGCCCCGGCCGGCGCCGCCCCGCTGGACGCCGTCACCCTCGCCGCGCTGCTGCGCCGGGAGGCCGCCTACGGCGACCGCCGGGCTTCCGACGGCGGCGAGCACCGGGTGGCGGACGGCGACGAGCGACCGGACCCGGACGACGCGCGGCAGCAGGCACCGGACGGCGACGGTGCCGAACTCATCGGCCGGGTCGCCAACTCCGTACGCAATGTCGCCACCTTCCTCACCGACCGACGGGCCCGGCCCGCCGACGACCACGGCGCCCTCTTCCTCGAAGCCGAACAGTCCCTCCTCCTCGGCCACCCGCTGCACCCCACACCCAAGAGCCGCGAAGGCCTCTCCGATGCCGAGACCCGGGCGTATTCGCCCGAACTCCGCGGCGCCTTCCCGCTCCACTGGACGGCCGTGCACCGCTCCGTCCTGGCCGCCGACTCCGCCTGGACCGAACGCGGCAAGTCCGTACCGGCCGAGCAACTCGCCAGGGGCCTCGCCGGGGACGGTCTCCGACTCCCCGACGACACCGTGCCGTTGCCGCTGCACCCCTGGCAGGCCAGGGAGCTCGCCGACCGCCCCGACATCGCCGCCCTCCGCGCGGCCGGTCTGCTGCACGACCTCGGCGCCCACGGCCCGCTCTGGTACCCCACATCCTCCGTCCGCACGGTCTACCGCCCCGGCGCGGACGCCATGCTCAAGCTCTCCCTCGGGCTGCGGATCACCAACTCCCGCCGGGAGAACCTCCGTAAGGAACTCGCCCGCGGCGTCGAGGTGCACCGACTGCTGCGCACCGGCCTCGCCGAGCAGTGGCAGACCGTGCACCCCGGTTTCGACATCGTCCGCGACCCGGCCTATCTCGCCGTCGACGGCCCCGACGGCGAACCCGTCCAGGGCCTCGATGTCGTCATCCGCCACAACCCCTTCAGCACCACCGACGACGCCGTGTGCATCGCCGGCCTCACCTCCCCCCGGCCCTGGCCCGGCCGCTCGGGCGTGCGCTCCCGGCTCGAAGATCTCGTCCATACGCTCAGCGCCCGCACCGGCCGCCCCCTGGGGGCGGTGGCCACCGAGTGGTTCCTGCGCTACCTGGAAGTCGTCGTACGGCCCGTGCTGTGGCTCGACGGCACGGCCGGCATCGTGCTGGAGGCCCACCAGCAGAACACCGTGGTGCTGCTGGATCCCCACGGCTGGCCGGTCGGCGGCCGCTACCGCGACAACCAGGGCTACTACTTCCGCGCCTCCCGCCGGGCCGAGCTGGAGCGGCGGCTGCCCGGTGTCGGCGTGGCCAGCGACAGCTTCGTCGCCGACGACGTCACCGACGAACGCTTCGCCTACTACCTCGGCATCAACAACGTCCTCGGCCTCATCGGGGCCTTCGGGGCCCAGCGCCTGGTCCGTGAGGAGATCCTGCTCGCCGCCTTCCGGCGGTTCCTCGCCGATGCCGCGGCGGCCCCCGGCGCACACCGTTCGCCGCTCCCGGAACAGTTGCTCGCCGCCCGCACACTGCGCTGCAAGGCCAACCTGGCGACCCGGCTGCACGGCCTGGACGAACTCGTCGGCCCGGTCGAAACCCAGTCCGTCTACGTCACTCTGCCCAACCCCCTCGCCCCGTAGCCGCCCACCGCAACTCCGACAGCAGCCTTCTGCCCCCGCCCCGGCGCCCCGCGACCCACCAGGCCACGCGGCACGCGGCCACGAGAGGAGAGTGTCGCCGTGCCACCCACCGAGTCCGACCTCGGCTCCAGCTCCGATGACACCCTCGACCTGCAGCTCCCGCCCGAATTCAGCGCGCTGTTCGCCGAGGGGTACCGGCAGCGGGCGTCGCCGGACGTCCCGGCCGCCGGCCCGCTGCTCGACAACCTGGCGGGCTGGGGGGCGGCCGGCACCCCCGCCGGGCCGTTCGAGCTGGTCCCCGTCCGGTTGGGCCGCGACCTCGACCGGATCACCGGCTGGATGAACGATCCGGCCGTGGCGGCCTTCTGGGAGCTGGCGGGCCCGCCGGAGACCACCGCGGCCCATCTGCGCGGCCAGCTCGACGGCGACGGCCGCAGTGTGCCCTGCCTGGGGGTGCTGGCCGGTGTCCCGATGAGCTACTGGGAGATCTACCGCGCCGATCTGGACCCCCTCGCCCGCTACTATCCGGCCCGGCCGCAGGACACCGGTGTCCATCTGCTCATCGGTGGTGTCGGCGACCGGGGACGCGGGCTGGGCGGCATGCTGCTGCGCGCCACCGCCGATCTCGTACTCGACCACCGGCCGCAGTGCGCACGGGTCCTCGCCGAGCCCGACCTGCGCAACACCGCCTCCGTCGCGGCCTTCCTGAGCGCCGGATTCCGCTACGGCGACGAGATCGAACTGCCCGGCAAACGCGCGGCGTTGATGGTCCGCGACCGCGCCCACCGCCACCTGCTCTGACCCCGGGACCGTCCCTCGACGGTCCCGCTCCGGTCCGCCGTCCACCCCCGCTGCCCCGGTTGTCCCCCGTACGTGCCGGGGCGGTCCCGCTTCGAGGAGCCCGCCTTGTCGCCTGAGCCCCAGCCTTCGCACAGCGCCTGGCAGCACGCCGCGCGCCGACTGTTCGCCAAGACCCTGGCGGAGTTCGCGTACGAGGAAGTCCTCACCCCCGAGCCCGACGGCACCGCACCCGACGGCACCCCCCACTACCGCCTGCCGGTCACCGACGACCTGGTCTACCGCTTCCGCGCCCACCGCGGTGCCTACGGCCACTGGCGCGTCGACCCCGATTCGATCACCCCCGACGCCGATCTCTTCCGCTTCCTCACCCACGCCCACGACACCGTGCTGGGCCTGTCCGGCGACACCACCGGCCATCTCGTCCGCGAGCTGACCGCCACCCTCGCCGCCGACACCCGGCTCGACGCCACCGCCGTCAGCGCCGCCGACCTCGCGGATCTGGACTACGCCACCCTCGAAGGCCACCAGACCGGCCACCCCTGGCTCGTCGCGAACAAGGGCCGGCTCGGCTTCTCCGCCCACGACGCGGCGACCTGGGCCCCGGAGGCCCGCACCGCCCAGCGCCTGCCCTGGCTCGCCGCGCACCACAGCATCGCCCACTACCGCGGTATCCCCACCCTGGCCACCCCCGACCGTCTCTACGGCGAGGAGCTGGCCCCCGCCACCCGTCACGCCTTCGCCCGCACCATCGCCGACGAGGGCCACGACCCCGCCGACTACCTCTACCTCCCCGTCCACCCCTGGCAATGGGACGAGACCATCGCCCCGCTCTTCGCCCCGCAGCTCGCCGACAGATCCATCATCGCGCTGCCCACTGACAACGACCTCCGCCTGCCGCAGCAGTCGATCCGTACCTTCCTCAACATCAGCCGCCCACGGGCCCGTACGGTCAAGCTGCCGCTGTCCATCCTCAACACCCTCGTCTGGCGCGGGCTGCCCACCGAGCGCACCCTCGCCGCGCCCGCCGTCACCCGCTGGGTCCACGGTCTGCGCGACGCCGACCCCTATCTGCGCGACGAGACCCGGGTGATCCTGCTCGGCGAGACCGCCTCCGTCACCGTCGAGCACCCCCTCTACGACCGGCTGCCCGGCGTCCCGTACCAGTTCAAGGAGCTGCTCGGCTGTATCTGGCGCGAGCCGGTCAGCGGCCATCTGGACCCCGGCGAACGCGCCCGCACCCTGGCCGCTCTGCTGCAGACCGATCCCCAGGGGCGCGCCCTGACCGCGGAGCTGGTGCGCCGCTCGGGACTGGCCCCGCGCGACTGGCTGGCACGGCTGTTCGGCGCCCTGCTGCCGCCGCTGCTGCACTTCCTCTACCGGTACGGCACGGTCTTCTCCCCGCACGGCGAGAACGCCATCGTCGTCTTCGACGAGCACGACGTCCCCACCCGCCTCGCGGTCAAGGACTTCGTCGACGACGTCAACACCAGCTCCCGGCCGCTCCCGGAACACGACTCCATGCCGGACGACGTACGGGCGGTGCTGCTGACCGAACCGCCCGCCTTCCTCACCCAGTTCATCCACTCCGGGCTGTTCGTCGGCGTCTTCCGCTACCTGGCGCCGCTGTGTGCGGACCAACTGGACGTCCCCGAGGCCGAGTTCTGGTCACTCGTACGGGCGGAGATCCTGCGCCACCACGAGCGCTTCCCCGCCCTCAAGGAGCGGTACGAGACCTTCGACCTGCTCACTCCGCGGATCGAGCGGCTGTGCCTGAACCGCAACCGTCTGCATGTGGACGGTTACCGGGACCGCCGCGACCGCCCGCACGCGGCCGTGCACGGCACCGTTCCCAATCCGCTCCACCACCCGTGACCGGGCCGGCTGTCAGTGGTCCCGCGTAGGCTTGCAGCGCTATGACGAAGCCCTCCCTCCCCGATCTGCTCCACGCCGCCGTCACCGCCGTCGGCGGCACCGAGCGCCCCGGCCAGGTGGCGATGGCTGAGGCCGTTGCCGAGGCCGTGGACGAACAGGCCCATCTGCTGGTGCAGGCCGGCACCGGCACCGGAAAATCCCTCGGCTATCTGGTACCGGCGCTCGCGCACGGCGAGCGCGTGGTGGTCGCCACGGCCACGCTGGCGCTGCAGCGCCAGCTCGTCGAGCGCGATCTGCCGCGTACGGTCGAGGCGCTGCATCCGCTGCTGCGCCGTCGCCCCGAATTCGCCATGCTCAAGGGCCGCTCCAATTACGTGTGCCTGCACCGCCTCCATGAGGGCGTCCCCCAGGAAGAGGAGGACGGGCTCTTCGACGTGTTCGAGCAGGCGACGCCGACCAGCAAACTCGGCAAGGACCTGCTGCGGCTGCGCGACTGGGCGGACGAGACCGAGACCGGCGACCGTGACGCGCTGACCCCCGGAGTCTCCGACCGGGCCTGGGGCCAGGTCTCGGTCTCCTCCCGGGAGTGTCTGGGCGCCTCGAAGTGTGCCTACGGGGCGGAGTGCTTCGCCGAGGCCGCCCGGGAGCGCGCCAAGCTCGCCGATGTCGTCGTCACCAACCACGCGCTGCTCGCCATCGACGCGATCGAGGGCGCACCGGTCCTCCCGCAGCACGAGGTCCTGATCATCGACGAGGCCCATGAGCTGGTCTCCCGGGTCACCGGCGTCGCCACCGGCGAGCTCACCCCCGGCCAGGTCAACCGCGCCGTCCGCCGGGCCGCCAAGCTCGTCAACGAAAAGGCCGCCGACCAGCTGCAGACCGCGTCGGAGACCTTCGAGCGCCTCATGGAGCTGGCCCTGCCCGGCCGCCTCGAAGAGATCCCCGAGGATCTCGGGTACTGCCTGATGGCACTGCGGGATGCGGCCCGTACGGTCATCTCGGCGCTCGGCTCGACCCGCGACAAGTCGGTCCAGGACGAGGACGCCGTCCGCAAGCAGGCCCTCGCCTCGGTGGAGAACGTCCATGCCGTCGCCGAGCGCATCGCGAACGGCTCCGAGTACGACGTGGTCTGGTACGAGCGCCACGACCGCTTCGGCGCGTCCCTCCGGGTGGCTCCGCTGTCCGTCTCGGGCCTGCTGCGCGAGAAGCTCTTCGACGACCGCTCGGTGACCCTCACCTCCGCCACTCTCAAGCTGGGCGGCGACTTCAACGGGGTCGCGGCCTCCCTGGGTCTGGCTCCCGAGGGCACGGAAGGCGAGGACGTCCCGCCCTGGAAGGGCCTGGACGTCGGCTCCCCCTTCGACTACTCGAAGCAGGGCATCCTCTATGTCGCCAAGCACCTCGCTCAGCCGGGCCGCGAGGGCAGCCGCACCGACATGCTCGATGAACTCACCGAGCTGATCGAGGCCGCCGGTGGCCGCACCCTCGGCCTCTTCTCCTCCATGCGCGCCGCCCAGGCCGCCGCCGAGGAGCTGCGCGGCCGGCTGGACCTGCCGATCCTGCTCCAGGGCGAGGAGACGCTCGGCGAGCTGATCCGGGCCTTCGCCTCCGATGCCCGTACGTGCCTGTTCGGCACCCTGTCCCTGTGGCAGGGCGTCGATGTACCCGGTGCGAACTGTCAGCTGGTGGTCATGGACCGGGTGCCGTTCCCGCGCCCGGACGACCCGCTGATGAGCGCCCGGCAGAAGGCGGTGGAGGAGGGCGGCGGCAATGGCTTCATGGCGGTCGCCGCCACCCATGCGGCACTGCTGATGGCCCAGGGCTCCGGCCGTCTGGTCCGCGCCACCGACGACCGCGGCGTGGTCGCCGTCCTCGACCCCCGCGTGGAGCGGGCCCGCTACGGCTCCTTCCTCCGCAAGTCGATGCCCGACTTCTGGTACACCACCGACCGCAACCAGGTCCGCCGCTCCCTCGCCGCCATCGATGCGGCAGCAAAGGCGACGGAATCACCTGAAGCGGCACAGCCGGCGGAGGAGAACCCCAAGTGATCGGAACGGTATGCCCCAGCCCTCCGGCCACCCCGGCCGGCCCGTAATCACCAACTGAGCAACACCGAGCGGACATCGGCCACCTCCGCGGGAGCGGCCGCGGTTCGGCGGCAAGGGCGCGCAAAACCAAGCCCCGGAACCGGCGCAGTGGTTCCGGGGCTCGGTAGTGAGGGGTGCGTCAGATGCGGCGCAGCACCGCCACCACCTTGCCGAGGATGGTCGCCTCATCGCCGGGGATCGGCTGGTACGCAGAGTTGTGCGGCAGCAGCCACACATGGCCGTCCTCGCGCTTGAAGCGCTTGACGGTGGCTTCGCCGTCCAGCATGGCCGCCACGATGTCACCGTTCTCGGCGACCGGCTGGCGGCGGACCGTGACCCAGTCGCCGTCGCAGATCGCGGCTTCGATCATCGAGTCGCCGACGACCTTCAGGACGAACAGCTCTCCGTCGCCGACGAGCTGGCGGGGAAGCGGGAAGACATCCTCGACCGACTCCTCCGCGAGGATCGGGCCACCGGCGGCGATCCGGCCGACCAGCGGGACATAGGAGGCGGCGGGCTTGCCGGCGGTCTCCGTCGCGGCGGCGGTGGTCTGGTCCGAGCCGCGGACCTCGTACGCCCGGGGGCGGTGCGGGTCGCGTCGCAGGAAGCCCTTGCGCTCCAGAGCCATGAGCTGGTGGGCGACGGACGAGGTGCTGGACAGCCCGACGGCCTGGCCGATCTCGCGCATGGACGGCGGGTAGCCGCGCCGCTGCACCGAATCCCTGATCACCTCGATCACCCTGCGCTGGCGGTCGGTGAGTCCGGAACTGTCGGCTCGGATCCCTGGGGGCCGACCCGGCAGCGAGCGGGCCGGCTTCTGCTCTTCGGAGTCCAACGTGGCGTCGTCCATCGGCGGCCGCTGTGCCTGTTGCGGATCGAACCGGCTCTGGGAGTGGCTTTGTGCAGTGATGGTCGCGCTGTCTGCGGTGGTGGTCACGTCGGCCCCTCTCGAAATGTTCTCCCTAGTTAGCCAACGGTAGTTGCTTTCGAAAGGTTGCGCCAAACACACGTTCGAGTGAAATATTCGCCGATTGGGTGCCCGGATCAAGTGGCTGGGTGTATGGCCGAGCGGTAATTCAGGCCTTGAGCGGGCGCCGGAGCCCGCTTTTCCCGGCCGTCAGGTGTGTCGGGCCACGTGCGCACGGGGGCGCGGAGTTCGGCCGCCGTGGCGCTGCTGATTCTGTCATCACCGCCCCTCCGCGGCGCCGGCCGGGTGGCTTCCCGTACTCTCATGGGCGACCGGCCGGCCCGCCGCCGCCGCGACACGCGGTAGGCGGATGTAAGCGGCCCGACACCACATCTAGTGGTTAGATGCGATCGGTTACCCAGAAGTTGTGGTGCCTGGTCCCTCCGGGGCCGGGAATCGCCTATGCTGGTGGCTACTCCGAAGGGCCCGTACGGACCGGTCGGAGGTTGTTGCCGTACGCCGGGTTCGTTGGCGTACGTACGTCCGTATATCGAGGGTGAGGAGGGTGGAGCCATGCACTGCCCCTTCTGTAGGCACCCGGACAGCCGGGTCGTCGACAGCCGCACCACCGATGACGGGACGGCGATCCGCCGGCGCCGCCAGTGCCCCGACTGCTCCCGCCGTTTCACGACCATCGAGACGGCATCGCTGATGGTGATCAAGCGGAGCGGGGTCACCGAGCCCTTCAGCCGCAACAAGGTCATCGCGGGAGTACGCAAGGCGTGCCAGGGGCGCCCGGTCACCGAGGACGCCCTCGCCAAGCTCGGCCAGCGGGTCGAGGAGGCGGTGCGTGCCACGGGCAGCGCCGAGCTGTCCACCCATGACGTCGGGCTCGCCATACTGGGCCCGCTGCAGGAACTCGACCTCGTCGCGTACCTGCGCTTCGCGTCCGTTTACCGGGCCTTCGACTCACTTGAGGACTTCGAGGCGGCCATCGCCGAGCTGCGCGAGCAGCGCGAGCTGGGGCCGCCCGGGCAGGAATGCGGGAGTGACGGGGAGGCCGGCGGTCCGGCAGCTCCCGTGCCCGCCACCGCCGCCGACTGAGTTCGGCGCGCATCCAGGACCTGTATCGGGGCGAGAGCAGGGCGTCCCGGCGCAGAAAGACATACACCGTGCCACGGAATGAGTGCGCACATATGGGCGTTTGCCCGTATACAGGGAGGCGGCATGACAGAGACGACGAGCGGCCCGGCACGAGGCTCCCGCGCCAAGGGCAGCAAGGCGAGCAAGGGTCTGCGTATCGAGCGCATTCACACCACACCCGGCGTGCATCCGTACGACGAGGTGGAGTGGGCGTCTCGTGACGTCGTCATGACCAACTGGCGCGACGGCTCGATCAACTTCGAGCAGCGTGGCGTCGAGTTCCCCGACTTCTGGTCGGTGAACGCGGTCAACATCGTCACGAGCAAGTACTTCCGTGGTGCGGTGGGCTCCCCGACCCGTGAGGCGAGCCTCAAGCAGCTCATCGACCGGGTGGTCAAGACGTACCGCAAGAGCGGCGAGGAGAACGGTTACTTCGCCTCCCCGGCGGACGCCGAGATCTTCGAGCACGAGCTGGCGTACGCGCTGCTCCACCAGGTCTTCAGCTTCAACTCGCCGGTGTGGTTCAACGTCGGCACCCAGCAGCCGCAGCAGGTCAGCGCCTGCTTCATCCTCTCCGTCGACGACTCCATGGAGTCGATCCTCGACTGGTACAAGGAAGAGGGGATGATCTTCAAGGGCGGCTCCGGCGCCGGCCTGAACCTCTCCCGCATCCGCTCCTCCAAGGAGCTGCTCTCCTCCGGCGGCAACGCCTCCGGCCCGGTCTCCTTCATGCGCGGCGCCGACGCCTCCGCAGGAACGATCAAGTCGGGCGGCGCCACCCGCCGCGCGGCGAAGATGGTCGTCCTGGACGTGGACCACCCGGACGTCGAGGCCTTCATCGAGACCAAGGTGAAGGAAGAGGAGAAGGTCCGCGCGCTGCGCGACGCCGGCTTCGACATGGACCTGGGCGGCGACGACATCACGTCCGTCCAGTACCAGAACGCCAACAACTCCGTCCGGGTGAACGGCGAGTTCATGAAGGCCGTCGAGGCCGGCTCGAAGTTCGGGCTGCGCGGCCGGATGACCGGTGAGGTCATCGAGGAGGTCGACGCCAAGGGGCTCTTCCGCAAGATGGCGGAGGCCGCATGGGCGTGCGCCGACCCCGGCATCCAGTACGACGACACCATCAACCACTGGCACACGTCGCCCGAGTCGGGCCGGATCACCGCGTCCAACCCGTGCAGCGAGTACATGCACCTGGACAACTCCTCGTGCAACCTCGCCTCGCTCAACCTCCTGAAGTTCCTGCGCGACGACGACCTGGGCAACCAGTCCTTCGACGCCGAGCGCTTCGCCAAGGTCGTCGAGCTGGTCATCACCGCGATGGACATCTCCATCTGCTTCGCGGACTTCCCCACCGAGAAGATCGGTGAGACCACCCGCGCCTACCGCCAGCTGGGCATCGGCTACGCCAACCTCGGCGCCCTGCTGATGGCCACCGGCCACGCCTACGACTCCGACGGCGGCCGCGCGCTGGCCGGTGCCATCACCTCCCTGATGACGGGCACCTCCTACCGGCGCTCCGCCGAGCTGGCCGCGGTCGTCGGCGCGTACGACGGCTACGCCCGTAACGCGGATGCCCACAAGCGCGTCATGAAGCAGCACTCGGATGCCAACGGCATCGCGGTGCGCATGGACGACCTGGACACTCCGGTGTGGGCGGCGGCCACCGAGGCCTGGCAGGACGTGCTGCGCCTCGGCGAGAAGAACGGCTTCCGCAACGCGCAGGCCTCCGTGCTGGCCCCGACCGGCACCATCGGCCTGATGATGGACTGCGACACCACGGGCGTCGAGCCGGACCTGGCCCTGGTCAAGTTCAAGAAGCTGGTCGGCGGCGGCTCCATGCAGATCGTGAACAACACGGTCCCCAAGGCGCTCAAGCGGCTCGGCTACCAGCCCGAGCAGGTCGAGGCGATCGTCGCCCACATCGCCGACCACGGCAATGTCGTCGACGCCCCCGCCCTCAAGCCGGAGCACTACGAGGTCTTCGACTGCGCCATGGGCGTCCGCTCCATCTCCGCCATGGGCCACGTGCGCATGATGGCCGCGGCGCAGCCCTTCCTGTCCGGTGCGATCTCCAAGACGGTCAACGTCCCGGAGACGGCCACCGTCGAGGAGATCGAAGAGGTCTACTTCGAGGGCTGGAAGCTCGGCCTGAAGGCGCTCGCGATCTACCGCGACAACTGCAAGGTCGGCCAGCCGCTCTCCGCCAAGAAGAAGGAGCCGGAGGCCGTCGAGGCCGAGGCCCCGGTGGAGAAGAAGGTCGTCGAGTACCGCCCGGTGCGCAAGCGCCTCCCCAAGGGCCGTCCCGGCATCACCACTTCCTTCACGGTCGGCGGTGCCGAGGGCTACATGACCGCCAACTCCTACCCGGACGACGGTCTCGGTGAGGTCTTCCTGAAGATGTCCAAGCAGGGCTCGACCCTCGCGGGCATGATGGACGCCTTCTCCATCGCGGTGTCCGTGGGCCTCCAGTACGGAGTGCCGCTGGAGACCTATGTCTCGAAGTTCACCAACATGCGCTTCGAGCCGGCCGGTATGACGGACGACCCGGACGTGCGGATGGCGCAGTCGATCGTCGACTACATCTTCCGCCGCCTGGCGCTGGACTTCCTGCCGTTCGAGACCCGTTCGGCGCTCGGCATCCACTCCGTCGAGGAGCGCACGCGCCACCTGGAGACCGGTTCGTACGAGCCGTCCGAGGACGAGGTCGACGTCGAGGGCCTGGCCCAGTCCGCGCCGCGCCGGACGGAATCGGTGACGGAGTCCACTCCGGCGGTGAAGATCGTCGAGGAGGTCGCCGCACCGGCTCCCCAGCAGGCGCACACCAACGCCGAACTCGTCGAGATGCAGCTGGGCATCAACGCCGACGCGCCGCTGTGCTTCTCCTGCGGGACGAAGATGCAGCGGGCCGGCAGCTGCTACCTGTGCGAGGGCTGCGGGTCGACCAGCGGCTGCAGCTGAGCATGAGCGGGCCCGCGCGGGAGGCTTCCTTCCGCGCGGCCCGTGCCTCGGGCTGATACAGCTCGTGGAAGCGAGGAGGGGACCGGCCGGGCGCCGGTCCCCTCCTCTATTGCCGCCGGTTTCGTACCGGGTTCCGTCAGCGGCCCATCAGCGAGGCAAACGCGTCCGGGTCGGTGTCGAATCCGCGGAGTGCCGCGCGGAACCGCCATTGGCCCGCCTCGTCCCGGGCGAATTCGGCGACCGTTGCGGCGGTGGCCTCCGCGACCTCGGTGAAGTCGTTCTCGGCCAGATCGGTGTAGCCCTCGCGGATCCGTACGGCCGTGTTCTCTATGTCGCCGAAGACCTTGCGGCCCTCGCCCTGCTGGATGGCCACCCCCACGACCACCCGGGCGTAGGTGTCGGACAGCCGGTCCAGTTCCAGGGTCATGATCTCGTCGAAGCCGAACCCCTGGCCGGTCCTGCTGTCCCGGTTGAGGGTGATGGTCCCGTCGGGCGACCGGCTGTCGAAGTGCACCAGATAGGCGGGGTCGCCGTGCGGCGCGTCGGCCGTATAGGTCGCCGCGATGATGTCGAGGTCATTGTCCGGCGTCCCGAGGGGGCTCGGGTCCCACTTGAGCGTTACCTCGGCCTTCTCGATCCCTTTGTTGAACGTGCTCACCGGGCTTCCCTCCCGTCATCTCCCGGGGACGCGGCCTGGCCCACGCGGGCGCGCGGCCCGTCCCCGGGACTTCCCGTTGACTGACCATCGTGCCACGCCCGGCGGTCCCCGGGCGGAGTGAACTGCCTCTGGTCACCTGCGGTTTGCCCCGGTCCGGGTGGCTGGAAAGTGCCCTGCGGGCCATGGGATCGCGGGTCTGCTCAGTGCACCTGCTCGTTCCAGAGCCGGGCGAGCCCGCCGTCCAGGACATCCAGCGCCTCGGCGGGGGAGAGGTGGCCGATCAGGACGTGGGTGGTGAGGCCGTCGGCCAGGGCGAGGAGGGTGCGGGCCGCGCGGTCCGGGTCGGGGGTGTCGGAGGCCTCGGCGATCAGCCGCGCGAACACCGCCCGCAAATGCGCGTAGTTGGTGCGCAGGATTTTGGCCAGGGACGGGCTGACCGCGGCCTGTGCCAAGAAGGCCAGCCAGACCCGGGCCTCGGCCCGATGCTCCTCACTGACCAGCGACACCTCGGTCGCGGCGTGCCCCAGCGCCGTTCGGGCCGACTGCGCGGGCGATGCGGCGAGCCGGGCCGACACCCGCGCGGCGACCCGCTCGCCGATGTGGCCGAGCGCGAAGACCAGCATCTCCTCCTTGGTGCCGAAGCAGCGCTGAACGGCCCCCATGGACACCTCGGCCCGGGCCGCCACGTCGCGGAGCGTGACGCCCTCCAGCCCGCTCTCGTCGGCGAGTTGGCACACGGCTTCGGCGATCTGACGGCGCCGGCTCTCGTGGTCGACCTGCTTGGGCATGCCCCGCACTCCGGTTTTTTTCGATGCGTACGTATCGGTGACCAGGCTACGATGCCGAAGCGATGCAAGCGCATCGGAACGTGTGCCGGTGCGTCGGGAACGTGCCGGAAGACGGCCCGAACGGTCCGGAAGAGGGCCGCCCGGGGCCGAGAGAAAGGGGAGGGCATGCGCAACGCGCTGTGGAAGATGGCGGCCCGCGCCCAGGCGGCGGCGGTACATAGCGGCGAGGTGTCGGCGGTGGAGCTGGTGGAGGCGCACCTGGAGCGGATCGCCGAGGTCAATCCGGCCGTCAACGCCGTCACCCAGCTCCTCGCCGAGCGGGCGCGGGGCGAGGCGGCGCAGACCGACCGCAGACGTGCGGCGGGTGACCGGCTCGGGCCGCTGGCCGGGGTGCCGTTCACCGTGAAGGAGACCACGGGCATCGAGGGGGTGCCGACGACCTACGGCGCGGAGCGATTCCGTGACGCCGTCGCGCACTGCGATGCGCCCCCGGTGGCGCGGCTGCGCGCGGCCGGCGGCATACCCATCGGGCACAGCAATGTTCCGACGCTCATCCTCGCCGGGATCCACACCCGCAGTGAGCTGTTCGGGGACACCGCGAACCCCTGGAGCGGTGCGGTCACACCGGGCGGCAGCAGTGGCGGCGACGGTGCGGCCGTGGCAACCGGGATGGCGCCGCTGGGACTCGGCAACGACTCCGGAGGGTCGGTGCGCCTTCCCGCGTCCTTCTGTGGCATCGCGGGGCTGAAGCCGACCTACGGACGGTTCGCCGCCGATCACCGGCTCGGACCGGACGACCCGTCCTTCGCGGCCCAGGTCCTCGTGGTCGACGGCCCCCTGGCCCGTACGGTCGGTGATCTGCGGCTCGCGTACGAGGTGCTGGCCGGGGCCGATCCGCGCGACCCGCGTGCCGTGCCGGTGCCTCCCTACGGGGAGCCGCTGGGGCACCCCCTCAAGGTGGCGAAGGTGACGGACCCCGGGGGCCGCGGTGTGCACCCTGTGGTGCGTCGGGCCGTGGAGAGCGCGGCCGAGGCGCTCCGGGATGCGGACTACGAGGTGTGCGAGGTGGCGGACGTACCGCGGCTGGAGGACGCCCTCGATGCCTACGGCCGGATGACGCTCACGGAGTTCGCCACCACCTGGCCGGTGGTCAAGCCGCTGCTCGGGGAGGGCGGCCATCGCTATATCGAGAGGGCGATGGCGAAGTCCCGCCCCGTGGAGCTGGCGGAGTATCTGCGGCTGACCGGGGTGCGAATGGGCCTCCAGCGGGACTGGGCGGCGTTCCTGGACGAGTATCCGCTGGTCCTGGGGCCGGTGTTCACCGATCCGCCGTTCGCTCCGGGGGAGGAGGTCTGGGACGAGGAGGGCCATCAGCGGGTGCAGCGCGCCCTGCGGCTGTGCACCGCCACCAGTTTCGTCGGAGTGCCCGCGGTGGCCGTACCCACCGGGGTGGTGGACGGGCTCCCGTACGGCGTGCAGCTGATCGGGCGCTCCTACCGGGAGGACCTGTGTCTGGCAGCGGCAGAGGCGGTGGAGCAGCGGCTGGGTGTCCAGACGCCGATCGACCCGCGCCCGTAAGGAAGTTCGGGCCGGTCGGAAGGTGACGCGCAGTGACCCCGTCTCGCCGTTGGGCCGTACGATGGCGCGGTGCTGGTCAAGTGGATTCGTCTCACCGTTGTGGACCGTCGAGGGTTCGAGCGGGGGCAGCGGAAATGGGCGGGGCTGCTGGGTGAGCCGGGGTTTCGAGGGCAGGGCGGGGGGTGGAGCCGGGGGCGGCCGGGCGTCGCGCATCTGGTGGCCTTCTGGGAGAGCCGGGCCTTCTACGACTCCTTCATGGCGCGCTCGCACGACCGGCTGGCGGCCGCCCAGGTCGGCACGTTCAAGGACGCCCAAGTGCGGCTGTTCGAGCACGAATTCGATGTGAAGGTGGGCTTCCGTCCGTCGTTCGGCGACGTGGACGTGCTGCGGCTGGCGCACTGCCAGGTACACCAGGACCGGGTGGATCACTTCATGCTGATGCAGGAGAAGGTCTGGAACCCCGCGATGGCGGGGTCGCCGGGAATGCTGCGGGGGATGCTGGGGCGGGCTCCGGGTGAGGAGTTCTTGGTGCTGTCGATGTGGCAGTCGGCGGCCGAGCGGGGGAAGTACCGGCCTGAACGGGTGGAGCGGCTGGCGCTGCGGGCCCAGATAGCCGCGGATGTCCGGGCGATCGCGGGCGACGTGGTGCAGCTCGAACCGTCGTGGACGGTGTGAGGGACGGCATGGTCAGGGGGCCGCGCCGGGGGAGTTGCCGGCCGTGCTGCCGGTGGTGAACGCGCCGGCGCGGGCGGCGGCCAGCGTGGCCGCCACGGCCTGGTCGGCAAGGGCGTCGTCCACCGGCTCCCGGGTGATGAACAGGCGGAAGAAGAGCGGTGCGGAGACCGAGCGGACGAGTGCGCCGGCGTCGATGGCGCGGTCCGGGGCGGTCCCGGAGGCGGTATCCGGCGGGGTGGCTTCCGGGGTGTCCGGCACAGTGTCAGGGGTTACCGGCAATTCCCCGCGCCGGACGGCGCGTTCGACGAGGACCTCGCAGCGCGTGAATCGCTCGGCATAGTAGTCACGCAGCGCCACGGCCGCCCGCTCCGACTGGAAGGCGGCGGCGATCATCGCGGAGCCTGATGCGGCCACTGCCGGGTCGGTGAAGGAAGCGACGACCTCGCGGGCCAGCGCGCGCAGATCGCCTTCCAGGGATCCGGTGTCGGGCGGGGCCCAGCTGTCCTCGCCCGCAAGATCGAGAGCGTCCGCCACCAGGCCCTCGACGTCCTTCCAGCGGCGGTACAGCGTCGTTTTGTGCACACCGGAGTGCTCCGCGACGTATTCGACCGTCAAGCCCGGATAGCCGTACTCGGTGAGTCCGGCCAGTACGGCGTCGCGGACGGCGGCGCGGGTGCGGGCGGTGCGGCCGCCGGGGCGCCGGGTGCCGGGGGTGGGCGCGGAACCGCCGGTCTCGCGCCCGTTCTCGTGCGCCGTCTCGTCAGGCAATTGCAACTCCATTGCGTTAGCGGCTTGCGTGTGCCATCCTCATCGTAATGCGACGAAGGTTGCATTTGCGTGGGAAGGGGCATTGAGTACTCGAAACTCATTACGCGACACCGTCAGGTTCTCCGTCTACCGGCTGCTGCTCACCGTGTGCCGCCGCCGTCTTGCCGCGGTCGCGCAGAGGCTGACCGCCCTGCTGTTGTCGTTCGGCTGCGTGCGCCATGTACAGAGCAGGAGATCTAGGCTGGCGGCATGGCCCGGCCCCGACGCATCGTCCTCATCCGCCATGGAGAGTCGGCGGGGAACGTCGATGACACCGTGTACGAGCGGGAGCCCGATCATGCACTCGCCCTCACCGAGACCGGGATGCGACAGGCGAAGGAAGCGGGTGGCCCGCTGCGCGAGATGTTCGGCGATGAACGGATCTCCGCCTATGTCTCGCCCTATCGACGCACCCACCAGACCTTCCGCGGACTCGCTCTCGATCCCGCCAAGGTGCGGGTGCGCGAGGAGCCCCGGCTACGCGAGCAGGACTGGGGGAACTGGCAGGACCGCGACGACGTACGACGGCAGAAGGCCTACCGCGACGCCTACGGCCACTTCTTCTACCGCTTCGCCCAGGGTGAGTCCGGAGCGGATGTCTACGACCGGGTCGGGGCGTTCCTGGAGAGCCTGTGGCGCAGCTTCGAGGACCCGAACCACCCGCCGAACGTCCTCATCGTCACGCACGGTCTGACCATGCGGCTGTTCTGTATGCGGTGGTTCCACTGGACGGTGGCGGAGTTCGAGTCGCTGTCCAATCCCGGTAACGCGGAACGGCGGACCCTGTTGCTCGGCCCGGACGGCCGCTACACCCTTGACCGGCCGTTTGAGCGCTGGTGTGTACCCGAGCCTTATGGCGCCACCGGTTAGAGTGCACAGCGATGACCCCCGACCACCGTGACGCAGACCGCTGTGCGCGAGCTCTGGCGAGCCTGCGCGGCCTCGCCGTGGGTGATGCCCTCGGATCCCAGTTCTTCGTCCCCGCCCACTACCCCTCTCTCAAGCGCCGCGAGCTGCCTCCTTCCCCCTGGCAGTGGACCGACGACACCGAGATGGCCTGCTCCGTCCTGGCCGTACTCACCGCCCATGGCCGGATCGACCAGGACGCACTGGCCCGGTCCTTCGCCGACCATCATGACTTCGACCGTGGCTACGGCCCGGCCGTCAACCGCATGCTGCGGCTGATTCGCGAGGGCGGCGACTGGCGCGAGCTGGCGTCCGGACTCTTCAACGGCCACGGCTCGTGGGGCAACGGAGCGGCCATGCGCATCGCTCCCCTCGGCGCCTGGTACGCCGACGACCCCGAGCAGGCCACCCACCAGGCGGAGATCTCCGCCTACACCACCCACCAACACCGCGAGGCCGTCGTCGGCGCCATGGCCGTCGCCGCCGCGGCCGCCCTGGTGGCCGACCCGGCCCGGGACGCCGGCCCCGAACAGCTGCTGGACGGCGTGCTGGAGCTCATCCCGCGCAGCGCCGTACAAGCCGGGCTGCGCCGCGCCCGCGACATGCTCGACTACGCCGACTCCGGCACCGTCGCCGCCGTCCTGGGCTGTGGACGGCGCACCAGCGCCCACGACACCGTGCCCTTCACGCTCTGGGCCGCGGCCCGGCATCTGGGCAACTATGAGCGGGCGTTTTGGACCACCGCGCAGGCGGGCGGCGATGTGGACACCACCTGCGCCATCGTCGGCGGCATCGTCGCCGCCGGCCACGCCGGCAACCCGCCCGAGGCATGGCTGGACGGCACCGAGCCGCTCCCGTCCTGGACCCCCGCCCTCGCCGGCTGATCACGTCGTTCCGTCCGGCCGCTGCCCTCGTCGCCCGCTGCGACGTACGCGCGCCCGTCCGCTTCCGTCCCGCCTGCGCCCTCCAACAGGCGGCACCGGACCGAGACTTCACTCCACACGGTCCCGCGCGGGCGTGGGGGATGCCGGAGTCCGATCCCGGCCGCGGCCGGCCTGAACCTACTTCCGCGTACCCATCGGTAACGGAACCGGCGGGTCCCGTTCGCAGCCCGCTCGCACGGTCGTTGGCACCGTTCGCCACCAGGTGGGGATCCGGTGCGGACGGCTGGACCGAATAGGCGTAACCTTGCTGGCGCCATGCCGTACGAGCCCCCCACCCATTCCGTCGAGCGATCATTGCGCGCCACGACGGGCGCCAAGATCGTTGCAGGTGTCGACGAGGTCGGGCGCGGAGCCTGGGCCGGTCCGGTCAGCGTCTGCGCAGCCATCACCGGTCTGCGCCGGCCGCCCGACGGACTCACCGATTCCAAGCTGCTGACCCCCAAACGCCGGACCGAACTGTGCCATGTGCTCGGCACGTGGGTCACGTCGTACGCCCTGGGGCACTCCTCACCGGAAGAGATCGACAAACTGGGGATGACCGCTGCCCTGCGGCTCGCGGCCGTACGCGCCCTGGAGGCGCTGCCGGTCCGGCCGGACGCGATCATTCTCGACGGCAAGCACGACTACCTGGGCGCGCCATGGCGGGTCCGCACGGTCATCAAGGGCGACCAGTCCTGCATCGCGGTCGCCGCCGCGTCCGTGATCGCCAAGGTGCGGCGCGACGCGATGATGGCCGAACTGGGCCTGGTATACGCCGACTTCGACTTCGCGGCCAACGCAGGCTACCCCTCGCCGACCCATCGCATTGCCCTGGAGGAGTACGGTCCTACGCCGCACCACCGAGTGTCGTGGTCCTACATGGATGCCCTGCCCCGCTGGCGGCATCTGAAGAAGGTGCGCATCACCCCCGAAGCAGCCGCTCTGGAAGCCGGTGGCCAACTCGGCTTCGATTTCTGAGCGGTACGGACATCAATTCGGTACCCGATGACGTGTTCCGCACTTACGTTTGATAGACATCCCTTTATGCCTCTCATCCCCGAGGAGCCTCAGATTCACGAGAGTGTCCCGGGTCCCCGCGCAACTCCGGCCGCCGGCCGTACCGCGCCGACCCCCCGTCCCGTTCCTGGTCCCGGTCCCCGCCCCGCGCCGCCGCGTGGCGCTCCCGCGTCCAGTGTCCGTCCGGGCAAGCCCGGACCTGCTGCCCCGCCGCGTGGGCCTGTCGCCGCTCCGCCGGCGCAGCGCACCAGCTCCCCGCAGCCGCCCGCCGGCAAGACCGGCACCGCCGCGGGAGCGCAGCTCCAGCTGATCCCGGCCCCCGCCGACGGCGCCGTCGACGCCGCCGACGAGGCCGTCGACCTGCTGCTGGACTCCGGGCGTGCGCCGGGCGACATCCTGGTGCTGACCACCGGTGAAACGCACCCGTGGGCCGCGCATGAACTGTCCTTCGGTGAGGCGTCCTACTGGGCCCAACACGACGCCGCGGACGATGTGTTCTACGCGGACGCCGGGGCCGAGCGTGCCACCGGCCGGCCCGTGGTGGTCGTCGCCGTCAACGGCGGTACGGACGAGGTCACCGCGCAGGCGCTGCCCGCGGCGATGGCCCGTGCCGGAGCGCTGCTGATCGTCTGCGGTGACCCGCAGCGGATCAACACTGTTCTCGGCGCGCCCGCCTGATCGCTGCCGCTTCGCAACAGCCCGTCGGCCCTGTAGGCCGTCGGGCTCGCTTGCGTTCCCGCATGGGCGAGGTCCGGAGGCCGGGGGCTTCGGCGGGGGAGGGGTGCGGCTGGCCGGTCGAGGCGGTCTGGCTTCTGCCGTGTACCGGGGCGCCGAGAGGGTGGGCCGTCTGCCGTCTGCCGTCTGCCGGAACGCTGGCCGCGGCTTCGGTCCCGTGTCGGAAGCCTGGGGCGTACGTCGGCCCGGACCGCTCAGCGTGCCGCCGTGTGCCGATGGGCTTCCGGGGCACCGCCTCCGGTGCGCCGCGGCATCGACCGATTCGGAGTGACGGGAAGATTCGCGGCCGTATGCGGCGCATCCGGACGTGCCGCCGTCGTGCGACGTGCCTCCATACGACCCGCTCCCGCACCGCGTGATTCCGTGACCGACTCGTTCACGGAGGCCGGCCTGGGGCGGCGCCCGCCCCGGCCCTCGCCCAGCACCTGCCAGCGGTCCGGGGTCAACGTGATGTATGCCCCGCAGCGGAGCCCGTGCAGGGTGCAGGCGTCGCGCAACCCCCACATCCACGCCCCGTCCGTCTCCGTCCAAAGGGGTTCGCCCTCACGGCAATAGAGCAGCACGGCGGTCCGGACAGGGGCGCGCAGCCGCAGGTCGTGCGGGATGACCCGGCGCAGATGCGCCAGCAGTACATTGCGGAACTCCCAGCCGTCGGGAGCGGCCGTGAACTCGGTGAACGAGGCACTGGCCGTCACCCGCTCATGCGTATCGAGCACCGCGACCACGGCCGTCGACGGCACCGGCCGATGACGGTCGTGCAGGCCGGCGACGACCTCACGGGGATTGCGCAGCAACGGGATACCGGCCGAAGCCCATTCGGCGGGCTCCAGCATCCGCTCCAGGCGGGCGGCGGAGTCGGCGGACGTGGGCGGGGACACCTGCGGGGGCGGGGCGAAGCCGAAGGTCACGTTCCTCCCATCGTCTACGCGTCCGCACGTCGGGCGGTGGCCGGGTGCGGGTACGCACCACGACATGGCCCTGCCTGACCACGGACGGCCGGTACGGGGAAGCAACTCCAATTCTTGCGGTCGTACAGGCATGCGGCAACGAGCAATTCCCGCCCGCGACCGGAATCGCCCGGAGAACGGCAAATATCCCTACTCATCGCCGCATCGAGGCAGGCCGTACCACTCCTAGCCCTGTACGGCGAGGACCAGCGGAAACACCTCCTCGGCCCCCGCCCGGCGCAGCAGCCGGGCGGCCACGGCCAGCGTCCAGCCGGTATCGGCGTAGTCGTCCACCAACAGCACCGGGCCGCCCGCCGAGGCCAGAGCCTGCGCCAGCTCCGGCGGCACGCCCAGCGAACCGTGCAGAGCCCGTAGCCGCTGGGCACTGTTGCTGCGCGGAATCCGGCCGTCGCCACCGTCGTCCACCGAGGTCACCGTGCCCAGGAACGGCATGCGGCCGACCGCGGCGATCCGCTCGGCCAGTGACCGGATCAGCTGCGGGCGGCTGTGCGAGGAGAGTGCGACGACGCCCACCGGGCGGGCCGGTGCATCAGCCGCACCCGAGGCCCAACCACCGGGCCCCTTGGCCCAGTCGGCGAGCACGGTGACCACCGCGGCCGCCACGTCGTCGGGGACCGGGCCGTCCGGCGCCTGTGGTGCGAGCATCGGCCGCAGACGGTTGCCCCACCCGATGTCGGAGAGCCGTCCCAGGGCCCGGCCGGTCGCGGCCAGCTCACCTGCCGCGATACGCCCCTTGAGGTCGACACCGACGGCCGGCAGCCCAGTCGGCCACATCCGCCGCGGCTCCACTTCCACGCCGGGCCGCCCCAGCTCACCCCGCGCCGCATCCAGCGAGGCGGCGGACACCTCGGTGGTGAACCGCGCCTCGGCGCAGTTGTCGCAGCGGCCGCACGCCACGGCCGCCTCGTCGTCCAACTGCCGGCGCAGGAACTCCATCCGGCAGCCGGTCGTGGTGGCGTACTCCCGCATTGCCTGCTGTTCGGCCTCGCGCTGGCGTGACACCCACGCATAGCGCTCGGCGTCGTACGACCATGGCCGGCCGGTGGACGTCCAGCCGCCCTTGACGCGCTGCACGGCGCCGTCCACATCGAGCACCTTGAGCATGATCTCCAGGCGCGAGCGGCGCAGTTCGACCTGCGGCTCCAGGGCCGGCAGCGACACCGGCCGGCCGGCGGCAGCCAGGACGTCCAGGGTCCGCCGCACCTGCTCCTCGGGCGGGAACGCCAACGAGGCGAAGTACTTCCAGATCGCCTCGTCCTCCCGCCCGGGCAGCAGGAGGACCTCGGCGTGCTTGACCCCACGGCCGGCCCGGCCCACCTGCTGGTAGTACGCGATGGGGGACGACGGCGAGCCCATGTGCACCACGAAACCCAGGTCGGGCTTGTCGAAGCCCATGCCCAGCGCCGACGTCGCCACCAGGGCCTTGACGCGGTTGGCGAGCAGATCGTCCTCGGCTTGCTGACGGTCGGCGTTCTCCGTCTTGCCGGTGTACGAGGAGACCGTGTGCCCGCGATGGCGAAGGAAGGCCGTGACCTCCTCGGCGGCGGCAACGGTGAGCGTATAGATGATCCCCGAGCCCGGCAGCTCGTGCAGATGGTCCGCAAGCCAGGCGAGCCGGTGCGCGGCGTCCGGCAGCGGGAGGACGCCCAGGCTGAGGCTCTCCCGGTCCAGTGGCCCGCGCAGAACCAGCGCCTCGGTGGAGCCCTCGCCCGTGCCGAGCTGTTCGGCGACATCCGCGGTCACTCGTGCGTTGGCCGTGGCGGTGGTGGCGAGCACGGGCACACCGGGCGGGAGGTCGGCGAGCATGGTGCGCAGCCGCCGGTAGTCCGGCCGGAAATCATGGCCCCAGTCGGAGATGCAGTGCGCTTCGTCGACGACCAGCAGACCGGTTGCCGCCGCGAGCTTGGGCAGCACCTGATCGCGGAAATCGGGGTTGTTGAGCCGCTCGGGGCTGACCAGCAGGACATCCACGTCGCCGGCCGCCACCTCGGCCTGGACGGTGTCCCACTCCTCGGTGTTGGCGGAGTTGATCGTGCGGGCGCGGATCCCGGCCCGCGCGGCTGCCTCGACCTGATTGCGCATCAGCGCGAGCAGCGGGGAAACGATCACGGTGGGTCCGCTGCCGCGCTCACGCAGCAGCGCCGTCGCGACGAAATAGACCGCGGACTTGCCCCAGCCCGTGCGCTGTACGACCAGTGCGCGGCGGTGGTCGGCGACCAGCGCCTCGATCGCCCGCCACTGATCCTCACGCAGCCTGGCCTCGCCGCCGGGATCCCCGACGAGGCGGGTCAGGACGGCGTCGGCCGCGGCACGCAGATCTTCGTTGCTCATGCCCCCATGCAACCCGATGCCACTGACAACGCGCGAACCCTCGCCCGAAGCTGTGGATAACCTCGTCGCCCGCGAGTTATCCACAGGGGTCGCGGCGCAGCGGCCGGCCGCGGGATCTTCGAGCCATGAATCCGCACAGCGAACCGAGCAAGCGCACCGGCGACATCCACTCGACCCCCACGCCCGCCGACCCCTCCGCCGCGAATTCCTCGAACCCCTCGAACTCTCCTCGCACTCCCCGCGACCCGAAGCCGGATGCCCCCGCCGACGCGCCCGGCGCAGCCGGATCCGCCCCCACGGCACCCACCGACCCGGCCGGCCCCACCGAAGCTTCCAGCCCGCCCGGCCCCGCAAAAGCCACCAACCCTTCTGCTCCCGCTGACACCACTGTCCCCCTGACCTCGTCCGACCTCACCGGCTCCATGACCCCGTCACTTCCCTCCCGCCCCTCCCACTCCTCCACCCCCTCCGACGCGACCAAGGCCCCGTCCGCCGAAGCCCAGGTCACCCTGCGCGGCCCGGCCGAGCTCGCCGACGCCCTGCCGTATCTCATGGGCTTCTATCCGGACGACAGCGTCGTGATGGTCGCGCTGAACGGCGAGCACGGACGCTTCGGCGGCCGGGTCAGGCTCGGCATCCCCACCGACACCGCGCAGTGGCCGGATGTTGCCGACCAGCTTGCCGAGTGCCTGATCTCCGCAGGCCAGGACCGTGACACCCGTCCCGCGGCGATCATCGTCTACCTCTGCCAGGAGCCGGTGGCGGGCGAGAGCGGCAAGGACGTCAAGGACCGCCTTCGCCCCCTCGCCCAGCGGCTGCGCACTGCCTGCGGCGCGCTCGACGTACCGGTCCTGGAAGCCCTGTGCCTCTCCAACGGCCGCTTCTGGTCCTACTGCTGCCCCGACTTCCGGTGCTGCCCCGCGGAGGGCACACCCATGGTCATGCCGGGCACGTCCGTCATGGCCGCGGCCGCCGCCTACGCGGGAATGCAGGTGCGCGGCTCCCTCAAGGAAATGGAGGCCAGGCTCACGCCCCGCACGGGTCTGCGGGCCGCCGAACAGGAGAAGGCGCTGGACGCGGCCGCCGGCGCGCTGGTTCCGCGCATGCTCCGGCGGGATGGCGCGGCGGACGTCCGCCGGAACACCCTCGACATGGCCGGCGCCATGATCCACCGGTTCCGTCAGGACACCCCCTCGGGCAGCAACCGGGCCAGGGACGCCTGTGACGACGCACTGATCACCGACGCCGAGGCCGCCGATCTCATCCTCGGCCTGCAGGACCGGGTCACCCGCGACCGGGCGGCGGAGTGGATGGACGGCTCCGCTGCCGCGCCGGCCCTTCGGCTCTGGCGTGCCCTCGCCCGCCGCTGTGCCGGCGGCTATGTCGAACACGCGGTGGCACCGCTCACCCTCGCCGGCTGGGTCTGCTGGTCCACCGAGGACGGACCCTCGGCGCGCGTCGCCCTCAGCTGCGCCTTGGCCCTCGACCCCGACTACACCTTCGCCCAGCTGCTGCACCGGGCCATCAACGAAGGCCTCGACCCGGAGCCGCTGCGCCGCTGCCTGCGCGAGCAGCACCGAGAGGCGGTGACCACCGCCGAGCCCGCCGTCCCCGCGCCTGCCGCCAAGAAGACACCGCAGCCCACGAAACGCCCCGGGCCGACCCGCTCCGGACCGGCCGGCCGCCCCCGCGGACCACGCGGTGGCACGGGCCCCGGTTCGCGTACGACCGACGGGCGCGGCAGGCGCCGGGCCGGCCGGAATGGCGACCGGAGCCGGCGGTGACCCTGCCGTCGCTGCGCGGCCGGCGTGACCTGGGCGCCGGCCGGGCCGTTCACCTGAGTGGAGCGGCCCGTACGGAGCCCCGACCTCATCAGGGAGCGCAGAACGTGCCAGGCCTCGTCCCCACTTCTCAGCCGGCCAGCCGGCTGCCCGGAGAACGGCGCCCGGCGCCGCCCCGGGTCCCGCAGCCCCAACCCGTCCACTCCTCACTCGTCTGTGTGGCCCTCCCGGCCCTCGCCGTGTCCCCGGCGTCGGGGCAGCTGACCGGCAGCGGCATGGACGGCTTCTACCGTGACGGCCGGCGGGTCCTGTCCCGCTGCGAACTGCGGGTCGCGGGCGACGAACCGCTCATCGTCCAAGGGCGGTTGACGGGCGTGGACCGAGCCCGGTTCATCGGGACGATCCGCAGGGCCGGAGAGCGCGGGCCGGACCCGGAGATCCGTCTGGAGCGGCTGCGATCCGCCGACGGCACCGAGCAGATCACGTTCCGCAGCAGTGCCACGCGGCCCGTTCGGCTGGCGGTCGAGATCCGGCTGGGCACGGACCTTGCGGAGCTCGGCGCCGTCGCCGTCGGCCTCCCGGGCCCCGAACTGCGGGCCGCTGTCCACGGCGCCGGGCTCCGCTGGTCCGGGACCGGTGTGCACGCAGTGGTGTCCGCGACGCCCTCACCTCAGGATGCGCTGGCCTCGGCGGGACTGCTGCGCTGGGAACTCGATCTGCCGGCCGGCGGCCACCGCAGCATCGAACTGCGCGCCGGTCTGGAGTACGAGCCCGGCGGACCGGGCGGCCCTTTGGAGCACCGGCGTGCAGCGGACGTCCGCATCCCCGCACCGCGCACGGGAGCGGTCGCTGCGCGGAGACGCAGCGACCGGCCGCCGCGCCCCTGGACGGCGGCCCGGCTGGAGTGCGACGACCGTCGGGCCGACGCCCTCATGGCGAGCAGCCTCGACGATCTCCACGGCCTGGTGATGCGGGACCCGGTCGCCGCTACGGACATGTATGTCGCCGGCGGATTCCCGTGGCGTTGCGGCCTGGCACCGGTCGAGGCGCTGTGGACCGCCCGGATGCTGCTGCCCCTGGGCACCAAGCTCGCCGCGGGCACGCTGCGCGCGCTCGCCCGTAGCCAACAAGCCGCGCCAGGGGCGGATTTCGGCCGAATTCCCGGCGCTCTGCGGGACGCAGGGCCGCACTCAACACCCAGCTGCGCCGGCATCGAGGCAACCCTTCTGTTCCCCGCCGTTCTCGCGGAGGCCCGCCGTTGGGGCCTGCCCCAGCACGAGACCGAGCGGCTGCTGCCCGCCGCGGAGCGCTGCCTGACGTGGCTGAGGAGGGTCACCGACCCATCGGTCGGCGGCCGCGGCGGTTACGTCCCCGATCCCGCGCCCGGCGGACCGTACCGCTGCGAGACCCAGGCCCATGCCCATCGCGCGGCCCTCCTGGGCGCCGACCTCCTCGATGCCTTCCACTCGTCCGACGCGGCGGCGCTGCGGGACTGGGCGGCCGACCTGCGCACCCGGTTCCGCAGGGACTTCTGGCTGGAGGGCGCGGCGGTCGGCCGTCCCGCCGCCCTGCTCACCGCCGACGGCCGACCGGTCCCGCACCTCGGTTCCGCCTCCGCCCATCTCCTCGACACCGGACTGCTCGGTGGCGGCGCTCTGGCCCCCGGCCTGCTGGACGCGGCACGGACCGGCCAGCTGGCCGGTCTGCTGGGCAGCCCGGCCATGGACTCCGGGTGGGGCCTGCGAGGGCTGAGTGCCAAGGAGAGTGGCTACAACCCCTTCGGCCACCGCAGCGGCGCGGTCCGCGTCCACGAGACGGCGGTCGCCGCCGCCGGCCTGGCCGCAGCCGGCCACGAGCGGGCGGCCGACGCACTGACCAAAGGCGTCCTCGACGCCGCGGACAGTTTCCGGTACCGCCTCCCCGAGATGTACGCAGGCGAGCAGCGCACCGCCGGCGGCGCCCCCGTACCGCATCCGGCGGCCTGCCGTCCCGCTGCCGTGGCGGCGGCCGGCGCTGTGCACATACTCGTCGCGCTCGCGGGCCTGCGGCCCGACGTTCCCGCTGGGACGGTGTCCGTGCGGCCGCTCGGTACCGTCCCGCTCGGCGCGATGCAGCTCACCGGTCTGTGTGTCGCGGAGCAGCCGTTCGCGGTACGGATCAGCAGGCTCGGCATGGGGATGGTGGAGACGGCGGCAGAAGGCCTGCAACTGGGGTCGTGAGGTGCTCCGGGGCCTGTTTATCGTCAAGGGGACGACTATGATCACGCCCATGCCTCCCTACGACCCGTCGGCCTTCCCGCCCTTCGCCGTCACTGTCGACCTGGTCGTGCTCACCGTGCGCCGCCACGCCCTGTGCGCGCTGGCCGTGCGTCGCGGTGAGCCGCCGTTCCAGGGCCGCTGGGCCCTGCCCGGTGGTTTCGTCCGGGCCGATGAGGATCTCGAGGCCGCGGCCGCCAGGGAGCTCACCGAGGAGACCGGTCTGCACGCCCATTCCCCGGCGGGCCCGCCCCCCGTGTACGGCGCACACCTCGAACAGCTCGCCACGTACGGCGACCCCAAGCGGGATCCTCGGATGCGGGTCGTCAGCGTCGCGCACCTGGCGCTCGCCCCCGACCTGCCCGCGCCCACGGCCGGCGGCGACGCCCACAGCGCGCGCTGGGCACCCGTAGAGACCCTCCTGGAGCAGGACGACACCCTCGCCCGCGAGGGCGAGCTGGCGGCCCCACTGGCCTTCGACCACGCCCGGATCCTCGCCGATGGCGTGGAGCGCGCCCGCTCGAAGATCGAATACTCCTCGCTCGCCACGGCCTTCTGCCCGCCGGAGTTCACCGTCGGCGAGCTGCGCCGGGTGTACGAGGCGGTCTGGGGCGTTGCCCTGGATCCCCGTAACTTCCACCGCAAGGTGACCGGCACCCCCGGGTTCCTGGTGCCCACGGGCGGCACGACGACGCGTCAGGGCGGCCGCCCCGCACAGTTGTTCCGGGCCGGTGGGGCGACGCTTCTCAACCCGCCGATGCTGCGCCCCGAGGTCTGAGCCCGGGCAAAGCCCACGGCACCGCGGGGCGGAAGTTCACCCGCAGTGACACGACAAACCGTCAAGATTGAACATTGCGAGAAAATAAGACATATCGCGGTACCTTGGGCGGGTGAGTCCCTTCGCGTCCCTTGCAGCTTCCGACCGGCCTCACGCCCCGCCAGGGGCGCGATGTCTCGCGCCGCCGGGCCGCCCGGCGAAATCCGCAGCCCGTATCCGGCCGCTGTCGGCGCCCCCGACGGAGGGGTGTCGCGCGCCCGTGGCGCCACCCCGTTAGCGCCCGGCCCGCCCCGTTCCGTGGCTGCCCACCCCGCCCGTGACCACTTGCCCCGTCCGCCGGCCCGGCCCCCTCTGCGGTCCTGGCCTCGGCTCTGGCGCGGCTTCCGTGGCGGCGCCCGTCATCACCCTTATCGAGTGCCCTGCTCTTGCTGTCAGTTGGGCGGGACCGCTGCACGGTCGTGTGCAGGCGGGGTTATCGGAGGTCGGTGTATTCCGCTTCACCGCAACGGGATTGCCGGAGGGCGCTGTCGTAGTGCCCGGCAGGGGGCGATCCACTGTCCAGCCGCCGCGTCAAGTACCCGTTCGCAATCGACCAAGACGCATCTGTTCGTGATGTGGCTCGCGTGCCAACCCGTAGGCAGCGCCCTGGTGTTGTCGTCAACCCGTCTGGTCTGCGGATATGTGCTCGCGATACCGTTCGGCTTCTTCCGCTGATCGAGTAAGGCATATATTTTGGCGCCCTGTTGTTGCGGCTGCTGTTCACAACTCGCCATGGAGAGCGCATTTCTTTCCGATAAAGCGTCAATTAGGGGATGGGGGGCGATCACCCTTTCGTGTGCTTTTCACCAAAGACCTCAAGGGTGTTCAGGGTGTCGCCGACAAAAGATGCGTGAGTACCCTTGCGCACACCATGATGACCGCGGCTCGCCCCGGCGACACCGGCCTCGCAGGCCCGGGCGAGCTTGACCGCTACCCCTACGCGAACGCCGCCAACGCCGCGAACGCCAACAACGCAGCCGGCCACGACCGTGCCGAGCGCGTTTCGCAGGTCTGGGACGGCTCCGAGGCAGACATCGGCCGGGTCGGCCGTCGCACGGCCGGCAGCCGCGGCCGCGGCCTGCACGGTCAACTCGTCCAGCAGCTCGGGCAGATGATCGTCTCCGGGGACCTCGGCGCCGACCGCCCGCTCGTCCCCGAGGAGATCGGCCAGCGCTTCGAGGTCTCCCGCACCGTCGTCCGTGAGTCGCTGCGAGTCCTCGAGGCCAAGGGCCTCGTCAGCGCTCGCCCGAACGTGGGCACCCGAGTGCGCCCGGTAAGCGACTGGAACCTCCTCGACCCCGACATCATCGAATGGCGGGCCTACGGGCCCCAGCGTGACGACCAGCGCCGCGAGCTCTCCGAGCTGCGCTGGACGATCGAGCCCCTCGCCGCCAGGCTCGCCGCCGGCCATGGCCGGGAAGACATCCAGCAGCGGCTGGCCGACATGGTCGAGATCATGGGGCACTCCGCGGCCCAGGGCGACACCATGACCTTCTCCCGCGCCGACGCCGAGTTCCACTCGCTGCTGCTGCAGCTCGCCGGTAACCGCATGCTCGAGCATCTCTCGGGCATCGTCTCCGCCGCCCTCCATGTCTCGGGCGGCCCCGGCGGCGGCTGCGAGCGTCCGGTCGAGACGTCCGTGGGCCAGCACATGCGGGTCGTCGACGCCATCGGATCCGGCGACGCCACGGCAGCCGAATCCGCGATGCGCCAGCTCCTCGCCGCCCATGGCGAGGTCGTCGGCCAGGGCCCCGGGACGCCCGTGGACCACGTCGTCCCCGCGCCCCGCGAGCACTGAAGGTCCGCACCCGACCGCGTACGGACCGTGGTCGCCGCACGGCCCAGTGCCCTGCGCACCCCTCGGGGCAGGGCACGCCGTACACGGCGAGGCGCAGAAATATCGCCGGATCCGGGTCGCCGACCGGATCCGGCGACAGGTCTTGGGAGGGTTGCATGTCATATGACTGGGAATGGGTCGTTATGGGGTGTGACTCGGGCCACGCAGATTGGGCGTAACGCTCTTCCGGGAAGCGCGATGACTTAAGAGGTGATAGCCGAGGAGGGAATACGAGCGGCGTTCGTGACGCTGTTCAACTCCCCGGTTGCCCCTGCGCCGTCGGTCCATCCCCACCGGCGGTCGTCGGCTCCGATCCACATTGGACGGGGTCGGAAGCCGTTTCCATCGTTCCGAGAGGTTGTTCGTGTCGGCCAGCACATCCCGTACGCTCCCGCCGGAGATCGCCGAGTCCGAGTCTGTGATGGCGCTCATCGAGCGGGGAAAGGCAGATGGGCAGATCGCCGGCGATGACGTGCGTCGGGCCTTCGAGGCTGACCAGATTCCGCCAACCCAGTGGAAGAACGTTCTGCGCAGCCTCAACCAGATCCTCGACGAGGAGGGTGTGACGCTGATGGTCAGTGCCGCAGAGGCGCCCAAGCGCACCCGCAAGAGCGTCGCAGCGAAGAGTCCGGCGAAGCGCACCGCCACCAAGACCGTCGCGGCGAAGGCCGCCACGGTCAAGAAGACCACCGCCGCCGCGGCCCCCGCCCCTTTGGCGGACCCGTCGGCCGATGAGTCCGAGTCCGCGCCTGCAAAGAAGGCGGCGGCGAAGAAGACGACCGCCAAGAAGACGGTCGCGAAGAAGGCCACGGCCAAGAAGGCCACCGCAAAGAAGACCGCGTCCAAGAAGGACGCCGACGAGCTGCTCGACGACGAGGCGACCGAAGAGACCCCGGCACCCGGCAAGGGTGACGCGCCCGAGGCCGCCGAGGGCGCGGAGAACGCCGGTTTCGTCCTGTCCGACGACGACGAGGACGACGCGCCTGCGCAGCAGGTCGCCGCGGCCGGTGCCACCGCCGACCCGGTCAAGGACTACCTCAAGCAGATCGGTAAGGTCCCGCTCCTCAACGCCGAGCAGGAGGTGGAGCTCGCCAAGCGCATCGAGGCGGGGCTGTTCGCCGAGGACAAGCTGGCGAACTCCGACAAGCTCGCACCGAAGCTCAAGCGTGAGCTGGAGATCATCGCCGAGGACGGCCGACGGGCGAAGAACCACCTCCTGGAGGCCAACCTCCGTCTGGTCGTCTCCCTGGCCAAGCGGTACACGGGCCGCGGCATGCTGTTCCTGGACCTGATCCAGGAGGGCAACCTCGGTCTGATCCGTGCGGTCGAGAAGTTCGACTACACCAAGGGCTACAAGTTCTCGACCTACGCCACGTGGTGGATCCGTCAGGCCATCACCCGCGCCATGGCCGACCAGGCCCGTACGATCCGTATCCCCGTCCACATGGTCGAGGTCATCAACAAGCTCGCGCGCGTCCAGCGCCAGATGCTCCAGGACCTGGGCCGCGAGCCCACCCCGGAGGAGCTGGCCAAGGAACTCGACATGACCCCCGAAAAGGTCATCGAGGTCCAGAAGTACGGCCGTGAGCCGATCTCGCTGCACACCCCGCTGGGCGAGGACGGCGACAGCGAGTTCGGTGACCTCATCGAGGACTCCGAGGCAGTCGTCCCGGCCGATGCGGTCAGCTTCACGCTTCTGCAGGAGCAGCTGCACTCGGTGCTGGACACGCTCTCCGAGCGTGAGGCCGGCGTCGTGTCCATGCGCTTCGGCCTCACCGACGGCCAGCCCAAGACGCTGGACGAGATCGGCAAGGTCTACGGCGTCACGCGTGAGCGGATCCGTCAGATCGAGTCGAAGACGATGTCGAAGCTGCGTCACCCGTCGCGTTCCCAGGTGCTGCGCGACTACCTCGACTAGTCCAACCGCCCCAAGAGCGCCACGAGCCCGGTCACTCCTACTCGGAGGGCCGGGCTCGCGCCCGTCCGGGGTGCGCCGGGCCGCCGTTTGGGTCACTCTAGGTGTGCGCGCACTGTCCCAGAGTCAGGAGTCCGAATGCGTCCGACCGCACATGCTGCCCTCGGAGCCCTCGCGCTGGTCCTCGCCCTGCCGGCGCCGGCGGTTGCGGACGAGGCGGTAATCGGCGGAAAGCCCGCGCCGCTGTCACAGAGCCCCTGGGCCGTGGCTCTGGCTTCCCACGAGCGCTTCGGGGCCCAGCGCTCCGGACAGTTCTGTGGCGGTGTGCTCGTCGGGCACTCGACGGTGGTGACGGCGGCGCACTGTCTGAGCAAGGAGGTGCTGGGCGTCCCCTGGCGGGAAGTACGGGATCTGAGGATCGTCGTCGGACGCGACAAGCTCAGCGGTGGCGGTGGACAGGAGCTCAAGCCTGCAAAGATCTGGGTCAACCCGCGCTACAACAACTACACGAACGACGGTGACATGGCTGTCCTCACGCTGGCCAAACCGATTCCGAACCGGCCCATCCCGATAGCGGGACGGCAGGACAACGCCTACCGGGCCGGCACTGCGGCCACGGTCTACGGCTGGGGCGACACCACGGGCGGGGGCAGCTACGCGTCACGGCTGCGGGCGGCACACGTCAACGTGTTGCCTGATGCGGTCTGTGCGCGGGCGTATCCGGGCAGTGCCGACGGTACGTACAAGGCGCGAACGATGCTGTGCGCGGGGGAGCCGGACGGCGGCCACGACGCCTGTCAGGGCGACAGTGGCGGGCCGCTGGTCGTGCGCGGACGGCTGGTGGGTCTGGTGTCGTGGGGGACCGGCTGCGGTCAACGAGGCAGTCCGGGGGTCTATACGCGCGCCTCAGCGCTTCTCCCGGCGGTGTCCGCACACGGGGCCCACTGAGCGGCGCGGGGGCGTGAGCGCGCGAGTGCGGGCGGTGTCCCCTGTGGTGTCGGGGAACCGCCCGCGGTTACGGCGCTGGGCCGCTGCTCGCTCGTCGTGGATGCGAAGTGTCAGCGTTCCTCATCGGACGCGGACGCCGGAGAAGCGGTCAGCCGCTCCGTCTCGTCCTGTATTTCCGCGGCGATCTTCTTGAGTTCTGGCTCGAACTTGCGACCGTGGTGGGCGCAGAAGAGCAGTTCTCCGCCGGACATCAGGACGACGCGCAGGTATGCCTGGGCGCCGCAGCGGTCGCAGCGGTCAGCGGCCGTCAGCGGGCTCGCGGGTGTCAGAACAGTAGTCACGTCGCCTCTTCTCTAGCTCGACGAGCTGTCGTACCAGGGTCAACATCCAACCAGGCCGAAAACGTTCCCGCTCGTGCCTTTTCCTCGAAAAAATTCTCCGAGGGGGCCGGGTGCTGCCGGGTGGCGGCGAATGAGCCGTATTGCTTGGTGGTCTGATTCACGTTGGTTGTTGGATCTGTGTCCTCCCGGCCGGCTTGCCGGTTGTTGATGAGGACGTGCCCGGAGCCTAAATGGTTCATGCCTCGAAGGGAACGTGATGTGCACGTCACTCGGACGTCACCCCATCGAGGGATCGAACGTACGAGCGAAATTCTACTACCATGGGCATGCTTACGGGTGGCGTCACATCGGCTCTACCAGGCCTCGGTACCCTCTGACGGGCGACACCGCCACAACCGAGTCCGCGGAATGCGGACTGCCAGAAATTCAGCGAGGAGCGAACCGCGTGACCGCCGAGATGTCCGTGCCGTCCACCGCAGTGCTGACCGGGGCAGACCGGGACGGTTCCAACTACACCGCGCGGCATCTGCTCGTCCTCGAGGGGCTTGAGGCCGTCCGGAAGCGCCCCGGCATGTACATCGGGTCGACGGACAGTCGCGGCCTGATGCACTGCCTGTGGGAGATCATCGACAACTCCGTCGACGAGGCGCTGGGCGGCTACTGCGACCACATCGAGGTGATTCTCCACGACGACGGGTCGGTGGAGGTCCGGGACAACGGCCGCGGCATCCCCGTGGACGTCGAGCCCAAGACCGGCCTCAGCGGCGTCGAGGTCGTCATGACCAAGCTGCACGCCGGCGGAAAGTTCGGCGGCGGCTCCTACGCGGCCTCCGGCGGCCTGCACGGCGTCGGTGCCTCGGTCGTCAACGCCCTCTCAGCCCGGCTCGACGTCGAGGTGGACCGCAACAGCAAGACGCACTCGATCAGCTTCCGTCGCGGCGTCCCCGGTATCTTCACCGAATCGGGCCCCGACTCTCCCTTCGACCCGGGCAACGGCCTGCTCAAGGGCAAGCGGATCGCCAAGACGAAGACCGGCACCCGGGTGCGCTACTGGGCCGACCGGCAAATCTTTCTCAAGGACGCCAGGCTCTCCCTGGAGACGCTGCACGCCCGCGCCCGCCAGACCGCCTTCCTCGTACCCGGCCTGACCCTGGTCGTCCGTGATGAGCGCGGCATCGACGGCGCCGGCAAAACAGAAGAGATGTTCCGCTACGACGGCGGCATCAGCGAATTCTGCGAGTACCTCGCTCAGGACAAGGCCGTCTGTGACGTGCTCCGGTTGACCGGCCAGGGCTCCTTCAAGGAGACGGTGCCGGTCCTCGACGACCGCGGCCACATGACACCGACCGAGGTCACCCGGGAACTGGGCGTCGATATCGCGCTGCGCTGGGGCACCGGCTACGACACGATGGTCAAGTCGTTTGTCAACATCATCGCGACGCCCAAGGGCGGCACCCACGTCTCCGGCTTCGAGCGGTCGATCGCCAAGACCGTCAACGAGGTACTGCGGTCGAGCAAGCTGCTGCGCGTCGCGGAGGACGATGTCGTCAAGGACGACGCCATGGAGGGCCTCACCGCCGTCGTGACCGTACGACTCGCGGAGCCGCAGTTCGAGGGCCAGACCAAGGAGGTGCTCGGCACCTCCGCCGCCTCGCGGATCGTCGCCCAGGTGGTGAGCAAGGAACTCAAGTCGTTCCTGACCTCCACGAAGCGGGACGACAAGCAGCAGGCGCGCTCCGTCATGGAGAAGATCGTCGCCGCGGCCCGTACGCGCATCGCGGCCCGTCAGCACAAGGAGGCACAGCGGCGGAAGACGGCGCTGGAGTCCTCCTCGCTGCCGGCCAAGCTCGCGGACTGCCGTAGTGACGACGTCGAGCGCAGCGAACTCTTCATCGTCGAGGGTGACTCGGCGCTGGGCACCGCAAAACTGGCCCGGAATTCGGAATTCCAGGCCCTGCTGCCGATCCGCGGCAAGATTCTGAATGTCCAGAAGTCATCGGTTTCGGACATGCTCAAGAACGCCGAGTGCGGTGCCATCATCCAGGTCATAGGGGCTGGCTCCGGTCGTACCTTCGACATCGACGCCGCCCGCTACGGCAAGGTCATCTTCCTGGCCGACGCGGACGTCGACGGCGCGCACATCCGCTGTCTGCTGCTGACCCTCTTCCAGCGCTATATGCGGCCCATGGTCGTGCAGGGCCGGGTCTTCTCCGCCGTCCCGCCGCTGCATCGCGTCGAACTGATCAACCCCAAAAAGGGCCAGGAAAAGTACATCTACACCTACTCGGACAACGAGCTGCGCCAGACACTGCTCGAGCTCCAGCGCAAGAAGGTCCGCTACAAGGACAGCATCCAGCGCTATAAGGGCTTGGGCGAAATGGACGCCGACCAGCTCGCCGAGACGACCATGGACCCGCGCCACCGCACCTTGCGCCGCATCAACATCAGCGACCTCGAAGCGGCGGAGAAGGCCTTCGACCTCCTCATGGGCAACGAAGTCGCCCCCCGTAAGGAGTTCATCACCAACTCCGCTGCCACTCTGGACCGTTCTCGCATCGACACCTGACCGGACCGCAGCTCCCGAAGGGCGCCTCTCCACCCCTGGGTGGACGGGCGCCCTTCGGCATTTCCACCCGGTGCCCACCCTGGCTCCGATCCGGCCGCCAGCGCCGCTCCATAGCGTCGGGAACGTTGAATTTCCCGTCCCACGAAGGGCCTAGGTCATGAGCGGCTTGCTCAACATCGTTGTGATCATCGCGGCGGTTGTATGGGTGTTCGTCCGGCAGTGCACGGCGCAGCGCGTCACGTCGGAGGGCAAGAAATGGTGGCTGATTCCGGCCGTTCTGACGGTCCTGGCGGTGCGGCAGCCCGGCCTCCTGGACCCCGGGCACCACACGGCGTCCGTCGTCCTGCTCGGCGTGGAGATCCTTATCGGGCTGGCCTGCGGTGTCGGCTGGGCCTGGACGACGCGCATCTGGACGGACGCGGACGGAGTGGTGTGGAGCAAGGGAGGCTGGGCGGCGGCCGGAGTGTGGCTTTGCGGCATGGCGCTGCGGCTCGGCCTCATGGGCATCGCCGCGGCCATGGGCGTCCACCAGGGCAGCGCGGCAACCATGCTCTCCGTTGCCGCGATGCTGCTGACCCGTGCCGGTGTCACCACCTGGCGGGCCCAGGCCCTGCGGCAGACGTACCGTGTCCCTGTTGCGGGCTGACGCCTCGCGCGCGCAGTGGAAAGGACCGTACGTGCCGCTGAACTCCTGGACGAGCTGGCCCCTGCCGGAGTCACTGTCCCGTGAGGGCATCAGCGACGTCCGGGTATGGATCGGCCGGTCGGTGCGTGTCGTGGTGGTCGCGAGCCTGGTGTGGACCACCCTGGCGGGGCCGGGCTTCACCGGCTGGGGGCTGGTGGCGGCGTGCGCCGGTATGGCCGTCACCATCGTGGCCTTCCGCGGCTTTTTCCGTACGACGCGGGCACGCCGTCTGTGGCCGTCGATCTGGCTGTTCGCGGTACTGGAGGCGGCGGCCTTCGGCTTCGAGTTCGCCGGGGCGCGGACGCCCGCGATCGTCCTGTGGTGTGCCTGTGCCGTCATCGCCATGCAGCGGCTTCCGCTGAGTGCCGCGGTGCCGTGCTCCGCCGCGGCCCTCGGTGCGTACGCAGTGGTGGACCACGGCAACTGGATCACGACCGCCGCGACCACCGCGGGTCTGGCGCTGGCGGGTTATGTCGTACGGATGGATGCCGAGGCGCGCGGCAACGCCCAGCGGCTGCTGGCCCAGGAACGGGCGGCCCGCAAGGCGGAGGCCGAGTCGGCGGCGCTCACCGAACGCGGGCGGATCGCACGCGAGATCCACGACATCCTCGCCCACAGCCTGAGCGCACAACTGGTGCACTTGGAGGCGGCGCGGCTGCTGATCCAGCGCAGCACCGATCTCGAGGACGACCGTGACCAGCTCCTGGACCGGGTGGTGGCGTGCCGCGGGATGGCCCGTGATGGGCTGGAAGGCACCCGCGAGGCGCTTTCCGCGCTGCACGGGGAGACGGCCCCGGTCGAGGACTTTCTGCGCCGCCTGACGGCCGTTGAGGGCGTTCGGCTGGAGGTGGCGGGAGAGCGCCGCACCTTGCCGGCCGAGGCAGGTCTCGCGGTCCGCCGGGTCGCCCAGGAGGCGCTGACGAACGTACGCAAGCACGCCCCAGGGGCACGGGTGAGCGTGCGGCTGGAGTACACGAGGGACGACGTGGGGCTGGAGGTACGTGACTTCGGTGGCCGCGGCAAGCCCGGGGAGCTCGCGAACAGCGGCTCCGGGTACGGTCTGCTCGGGATGCGGGAGCGCGCCGAACTCCTCGGCGGAACGCTGGATTCCGGCCCTGACGAGGAGGGTTTCGTGGTGCGGCTGCGGGTGCCCGCATGACGGCACGCACGGTGACACGGGTGGTGGTCGCCGATGACCAGACGGTGGTGCGCGAGGGGATCGTGATGCTGCTGGGGCTGCTGCCGGGCATCGAGGTCGTCGGATCGGCCGCGGACGGCGAGGACGCGGTCCGCCTCGTCGCCGAACTCAGCCCCGACGTCGTGCTGATGGACCTGCGGATGCCACGTTGTGACGGTGTCGAGGCCACCCGGCGTATCCATGCCGAGCACCCCGGTACCCAGGTCGTGGTGCTCACCACCTATGCGGACGACGACTCGCTCTTCCCTGCCCTGCAGGCCGGCGCCCGTGGCTATCTGACCAAGGATGCGGACGGCGATGAGATCGTCCGCGCCATCGACGATGTGCTCTCGGGTGAGGCCGGTCTGTCACCCAAGATCCAACGCAGGCTGCTGGAGCGCTTCACAGCGCCCGTACGACCCATGCCGCAACCGTCGGAGGAGCCGCCGGACGGGCTGACCGCCCGCGAGGTGGAGGTGCTGCGGCTGGTGGCCGAGGGCCAGTCCAATCCGGAGATCGCGCGCACGCTGCACGTCTCCACCGCGACCGTGAAGACCCACATCAACAATCTCTTCGCCAAAGCAGGGTTGCGGGACCGGGCCCAAGCCATCCACTACGCGTACCGCCACGGCCTGGCCCAGCCTCCCGGATAGCCCCATCACCTGATGGGGTGAAGGGTTCGGAATGAAGAGTCCCGGATCTTCCTTTCTGTCCAACCTTGGGTCGCACGGACAACAGCCCCGTGCACCAAGGAGAGTTCGGTGGACAAGCAGGACGGCCGCTCGGCCGGTGAGCCGGGGGGCGTACGGCTCGACGACCCCTGGTACGACGCTCTCGCCTCCGGGTGGGGCGAGCTGGAGGGCGCGACGGAGGCGGCGGGCGAGTGGGAGAGCAGGCAGCGACCCCGGCCGGTACCAGTACCGGAACAGCGGGCCGCGTCGCATGACGAGATCTACCTTGCGGTGCAACGAAGCGCGGCCTTCCAGGAGGTGCGCCGCCGCTACCGCCGGTTCGTCCTGCCCGGCACGGCAGTCTTCCTGGCCTGGTACCTCGCCTATGTGATCGCGGCGACCGCCGCGCCCGGCCTCATGGCCCACCGCGTCGCCGGCGCCCTGAACATCGCGATGCTCGCCGGACTCGGTCAGTTCGCCACGACGTTCCTGCTCACCTGGGCGTACGCGCGCCACGCCCGGCTGCGCAGAGACAGCGCGGCGCTCGACATCCGCTGGGAGACCCAGGAACTCACCGGAGGGAACGTCAGGTGACCGACGACCACCAGACCCTCGCCTTGGTCCTGTTCAGCGTGTTCATCGCCGTCACCCTGGCGATCACCACCTGGGTGAGCCGTCGCAGGCACGGCTCCGCCGAGGAGTTCTACGCGGGAGGGAGGCTCTTCTCGCCGATGGAGAACGGTTTCGCCATCGCGGGTGACTACATGTCCGCCGCTTCCTTCCTCGGCATTTCCGGACTGATCGCCCTCTTCGGCTACGACGGCCTGCTGTACTCGGTCGGCTTCCTCGTCGCCTGGCTCGTCGTCCTCTTCCTCGTCGCCGAACTGGTCCGCAACTGCGGCAGGTTCACCCTCGCCGATGTCGTCGCAGCCCGCATGCGGGAACGCCCCGTCCGTATCGCGGCCGGCGCGGCCTCCGTCACCGTGTCGGTGCTCTATCTGGTGGCACAGATGGTCGGGGCAGGCAGTCTGGTCGCTCTGCTTCTGGGGGGCGCGGACCAGCAGGCCCGTACCTGGATGGTGATCGGCGTCGGTGCCTTGATGGTGGTCTACGTCGCCTTCGGTGGGATGCGCGCCACGACCTGGATCCAGATCGTCAAGGCCGTGCTCCTCATGGGCGGCGCCATCGCCCTGACCGTCCTGGTACTGGTCCGGTTCCACGGCGACGTCAACGTGCTGCTGAGCACCGCCGCCGAACGCAGCGGCCACGGCCGCGACTTCCTCGCACCGGGTCTCAAATACGGTGACGACTGGACCTCTCGGCTGGACTTCATCAGCCTTGGCGTCGCGCTCGTCCTGGGGACGGCCGGGCTGCCGCACATCCTCTCTCGCTTCTACACCGTCCCCACGGCGCGCTCCGCCCGTCGATCCGTCGTCTGGTCCATCGGGCTGATCGGTGGCTTCTACTTGATGACCATCGTGCTCGGATTCGGTGCTGCGGCGGTGCTCGGCAGCGACGCCGTAAGGACGTCCAATACAGCCGGCAACACCGCCGTCCCGCTGCTGGCCCTCGCCCTGGGAGGCGGCGCAGGTTCGACCGGCGGCACGGTTCTCTTCGCCGTAGTGGCGGCAGTCGCGTTCGCCACCATCCTGGCCGTGGTCGCCGGCATTACGCTCGCCTCATCGGCCTCCGTCGCGCACGACCTGTATGCCTCGCTACGGCGTCCGCGCGGCACGGCGCAGGACGCCCAGCGTGCCGAGGTGGCCGTGGCGCGCATTGCGGCGGTGGCTGTCGGCGCGGTCGCGATCGGCCTCGCCCTGCTCGCCCAGGACTTGAACGTCGCTTTTCTGGTGGGTCTGGCCTTCGCCGTTGCCGCGTCGGCCAATCTTCCGGTCCTGCTGTACACGCTCTTCTGGCGCCGCTTCACGACCCGTGGCGCGGTGTGGTCCGTATACGGCGGTCTGATTCCGGCGATCACCCTGGTCGTTCTCTCACCGGTGGTCTCCGGCAGCCAGGAGTCACTTTTCCCCGGAATGGACTTCGCCTTCTTCCCACTCGACAACCCCGGTGTCGTATCGATCCCGCTGGGCTTCCTGATGGGCTGGCTGGGAACGGTGCTCTCCCCGGAGGCCGCCGATGAGGCACGGCATGCAGAGACGGAGGTACGGGCGTTGACCGGGGCGGGGGCGGCTTAGAGCCTGTTCGAGATATCAGGATCGGACCGGTCCTGACGCCGGAGCGGACGGGGCGGGGCGCGGCAGCCGTGCGGTGCTTGGTTGCCGCGCCCCGCCCGTGTGCCGCGGATTCCCGTGCCCGTTGCACATGCGTTGCGTTGGTTCTCCTGGCTAGACCCACTCGTAGCGGTGCTCGGGGCGGCCGGTCTCGCCATACCTGAGTGTGAGACGCACCCGCCCGGCGCGTTCCAGGAGTTTGAGGTAGCGCTGTGCGGTCTGTCGGCTCAGCCCCGCCTGGAGGGCGACGTCCTGCGCCGACAGCGGGGCGTCCGCGGAGCGCAGCACCGAGCGCACACGGTCGGCGGTGGCGGTGGAGTGCCCCTTCGGCAACTCGGCGGGGCCCGCGTTGGCGGCCCCCAACGCTCCGAAGATCCGGTCCACTTCGGACTGCTCCGCCTGCCCGCCCCCCGCGAACGTTCGGTGCAGCGCGGCGTAACCCATCAACTTGGAGCGCAGGCCTGCGAAGGTGAACGGTTTGACCAGGTACTGCAGCGCGCCGTGGCGCATCGCGGCCTGCACGGTGGCGATATCGCGAGCCGCCGTCACCATGATCACGTCGGTGAGCAGGCCACGCCGCCGCAGGTCGCCGACCAGTTGGAGCCCCGTTTTGTCGGGGAGGTAGTGGTCCAGAAGGATGAGATCGACAGCGTGCGTCTCGAGGGCTGCAAGGGCCTCGGCGGCCGTGTGCGCGAGGCAGCTGACACGGAAGCCCTGGACCTTGGCGACATATGCCGCGTTGATCTTCGCGACGTGCACATCGTCGTCGACGACCAGAACGTCGATCATCGGCCGGCCTCCGTGGCGCCTTCGGGGCGAAGAGTGCCCCCCTCGTCCCGTCTGGTGGGGTGGGTGCCCGTGACTGCTTCCTGGATGGTTGCTTCACGCGCTCCGGAAAGCTCATCGGAGAGTGCATCGGGGACCGTCACGGTGAACACCGCACCGCCACCGGGACGCTCGCCGACCTCGGCGCTGCCTCCGTAGCGCTCAGCGAGACGCCGTACGAGCGCCAGGCCGATGCCGCGTTGCCCGTGGGCCGGCGGTTCCTTGGTCGTCCAGCCCTCGGTGAAGATCTCTGCACGACGTTCCTCGGGCACCCCCGGTCCGTTGTCGCTGACGCGCACGATGACGGTGCGCCCGTCGGCGCGGACCTCCGCCTCCAGTTGCGCGTCGCGCTCGCCCGACGTGGCGTCCAGTGCGTTGTCGACGAGGTTGCCCAGGACGGTGACCAGGCTGTGCGGGTCGACCAGGCGGTCGGGCAGGTGCGTGTGGGGGGAGAGGCTCAAGGAGACGCCGCGCTCGGTGGCGACGGTGGCCTTGCCCACCAGGAGGGCGGCCAGCAGCGGATCATGGATGCGCTCGGTGACCTGCTCCGCGGTCGCCCGATGCACGCCCACGGCCTGCGTCACAAAGTCCACCGCCTCCTCGTGCAGCCCGAGTTCGAGCAGGCCGAGGAGGGTGTGCAGCCGGTTGGCGTGCTCGTGGTCCTGGGCACGGAGGGCATCGATGAGGCCACGGGTGCCGTCCAGTTCGCGCCCCAGCCGCTCCAATTCAGTACGGTCGCGCAGGGTGATCACTGCACCGCCGTCGTCGGTCGGCATGCGGTTCGCCACCAGGACCCGCTGCCCGCTGACAGCCAGCAGGTCCGCCCCCGAAACGCGGCCGGCCAGGACGTCGGTCGTACGGCCCGGAGGCAGGGCCGCGTCCAGGGGGCGGCCGGTGTCCTCGGCACGGAGATCCAGGAGGCGCTGCGCCTCGTCGTTCATCAGGCGGATGCGGCCGCTCTTGTCGAGCGCGAGGAATCCTTCCCGGATGCCGTGCAGCATCGCCTCCCGCTCGACGAGCAGCGCGGAGATGTCGGAGAACGCCAGGTCGTGGGTGCGGCGCTGGAGCCGGCGGGAGACGAGATAGGCGGCGAGTGCGCCCACGGCGAGCGCCCCGCCCGCGTAGGCGAGCAGCTGCGGGACGGTGGAGAGCAGCCGTTCCTGCACGCTCTCGTACGCGATGCCGACGGAGACAGCGCCGACGACCTTGCCGTACTCGTCACGGAGCGGGACCTTGCCGCGCGCGGAACGGCCGAGGGTGCCCTCGTCGATCTGCATCACCTCCTGGCCGGAGAGTGCGGCACTCGGGTCGGTCGAAACGTGGCGTCCGATCTCATCCGGGTCGGTATGGGACCAGCGCACGCCCCGCTTGTCCATGATCACCACGTACTCCGCGCCGGTGGCGGCGCGAATCCGCTCCGCCTCGTTCTGCACGGGGCCGTGGCGCGTCGGACGGGAGGACTCCAGCGCATCGTCGAGGCGGGGCGCGGCCGCGGTGGTCTGCGCAATGGCGAGAGCCCGTCGCATCGCCTGATCGTCGAGCTGTGCACTGAGCGGGGCGAGGAACAGGCCGGTCGCCAGGGCCGTGACACCGGTGGCGATGGCCAGCTGCACCATGAGCACCTGGGAGAACACCCGCCGCGGCCATCCCAGCCGGGGCCTTGTCCGGCGCGTTGCGTGGGCGGACGGTCCCTGGTCGGCCGGGACCGGAGTGTCTGGCGCTGGCCGACCGTCAGCCGTGGGGGCGCTGTGGCCCGGCTCGTCGCTGGTCGTGCCGGGGGCCGTACTGGCGGGAAATGGTGCGGAGCCCGAGGGCTCGGCGGCGCTCGGGCGGGGAACCGATGCTTCCTTATCGCCCATACGCACGAACAGTAAGCGTGTGGATGGGCTGGCCGGTAATCCCTGACGGGGCGAATTCGGAGGGTGTCCGGGCGGCGACTCGAAGGTGACTTCGAGGGTCGCGAGCCGCACTACCGTCTCCTGCTGCCGCCTTGGTGGGAGGTGGGCGTGAAGAGCGCCCACCATCATGACCGCCCACGCCATGGCGTGGGCAATCACCGCAACGGCGACGGCGTTGCGACTCACGGCCGCGCCGCCGGTTCCTTCCGCTCGGGGCTCTCGGCCTTCAGTTCATCCGTGCAATCCCCAGCAGCAGGCCGTCGATGCGACCATGTCCCGTCGTCTCGCCGAGCGGTGGCAGACGGCTGGCTCCAGTGACGAAGACGCAGGTCAGGCACTCGTCACGGGGGCGGGGGAGAGTCGGGAGGAGTTATCCACAGACCTTTCGGTCGCGGAGTGTGCGCACGTAATCTCTCATGGTGAAGCTGTTGGGTTGGTTTTGCGCCGGCGGTGAGGGGCCGACCGGGGCAGGGCGAAGTGCGCGATGGGGCGTGCGGAAGGGAGCGGCTGTGCGGTCGACGGGGGAGGGTCACGGGGTCTGGCGCAAGTCGTGGAGGGCGGCGGGTTGTGTGCCGCTCGGTCGGCGGGCCAAGGGCGGACGAGCCCGGCACAGGTGGTCGGTGCGACTGGATTGCCGTCTCACCTGGTCGTGGAGCAGCCACCCGCTGCCGGGCGCCGTACGCGCGACCGGCGCGGCCTCATGCGGCCGGAACGATAGCGGGGTTCCGGACGGACGCCGGCTCGGTCCGTATGAGGGTCCGCACCTGTCCGCTGAGGCGGAAACGGGGGGTGGGGGCGTGCGGAGTGGTGACGTACCCGGTGAGAGTCCGGGGAAGTCCGCCAGGTCACCTGCCGACGGCCTGGGCCGTCCTTTGAGGCATGCCGCTCACCGCGCTGATCGAGACAACCGTCATACGCGCAGGTGGACCGAGCGGCGCACCACAGCTCGCGGGCGCCGCAGCACCATCGGCCCGCTGTTCGACGATGACCTGCCAGATGCGGCCGTCGGAGTGCGCAACGGTGACCGCCCAGGCGGCGGAGGCTCCGGCAATGGCCGTACTGCCGGGCGTCATGCTGTCGGCAGACTTCGGTTCGGGCCACACCGTGTCGGTCCGTACGACATCGAGTGCGTCCGCCAGGTCCTCCCCGATCAGATCACGGATCGCGAGGTCGGCCGCCTGGCCCGGCCGGTCCCAGGCCGAGCGGCCACGGGTGTGGTCCACCGTGATCCGTCCGTCGCGCGCCGCCTCCACGGCCTCCTTGACCAGGGGGGCCGAGGCGCGTCCGTAGGCGTAGCCGTAGGGGAGGACGAAAAGGGTGGGGGAGAAGCGGTGGCCCCCGATGTGGGTGACCTCCCAGGCCTCGGTTCCGCAGGCGGCGAGTTCGGCGGCCAGTGGGCGGCCGAGCAGGGCGCAGCAGCGGTCCCGCTTGCCGTTGGTGCACACAAGGACCAGGGGATCACCGATGTACGGCTCCCAGAGGCCGTGGTGCTCTCCCGCTCCCAGGGACGCGAAGTCCAGCCCGAGGGCCGCCTGCGGGTCGGTGACGGTGGTCGTACGGATCCAGGAGCGTCCCGGCGCGGTGTGCGCGAGGAACAGCCGCCGCCGGGAGGCCCCATGGCGGTCGGCATGGCGTCCCGGTCGGCGGATCAGGGCGACGCGTACGTCCGTCCCCGCTGCCGCGGCCTCCAAGGCCCGGCCGACGTCAGGGTCGAGGTGACTGTCCGTCAGCGCATGGGTGCCCCAGGGTCCCGGCTGCTCGATGAGCAGCCAGGTGCGGGCAGGGGCCGCGGTCCCGGCGAGAGATTCGGCCGATTCACGAGAAGTGGTGGCGCAGGTACTCACATAGGTGAGCCTAACCTCATCTGTCCTGTGCCGGATTCCGGGTGGGTGCCCAGAGGGGTGATGGCGAACGGAATGCCCCGTGGTGGCGAGTCCCCTTCGCGTGAGGTTCGGCGATGCCAGGACATGCCGTATCGGTGCCGGTGCTGCCGGAGTCCTGGGTCTGCCCGGGGCGGACCACCCTGCAGTACTTCCGGTCACGGTAGCGGCTGAGGTGGGCGGGGGCCGTGGTACAGGCCGCTGGGGCGCATGCGGAGGGGCGGTTCGGTGTATTCCTCCAGGGCGTGGGCGATCCAGCCGGCGGTGCGGGAGATGGCGAAGACTGTTTCGCCTGCCTCTGCCGGCATTCCCGTTGAGACGGTCAGTACGGCCAGCGCCAGGTCGACGTTGGCATGCAGCTCCGTGTGCCGGGCCGTGGTGGTGATCACTTGGCGGGCGGCCTGCAGGGCGGGGCGGGCCTGCGGTACGTCCTCCAGGAGCCGGAACAGGGCACGGGCCCGTGGGTCCTCGCCCGGGTAGAGGAGATGGCCGAGCCCCGGTACCTGGCGGCCGGCCCGGAGATGGTCTGCGACCACGGCAGCCGCGCTGCCCCGGTCCAGTACCTCCAGCAGCATCCGGTGGGCGAGTCCGCTCGCCGCACCGTGCAGCACGCCGTCCAGTGCCCCGAAGCCGGCCGAGACGATCGCGTATGGATGGGCACGGGCGGAGGCGGCGACCCGGACCGCGAACGTCGAGGCGGCGAGATCGTGGTCGATGAGCAGGACCAATGCGGCGTCCAGGACACGGAGTGCCGCGGCGTCGGCCGGTTCCGAGGTCAGCTGCGACCAGAGGCGCGTGGCGAGGGGGTCGGTAGCGCGCTGCTCGGGGGTGTGCGACGGCAAGGCGTCGACGAGGGTCGGGATGAGGCTGCGGGCGGTGCCGACGACGGTGTCCTCCGACAGGTCGAATCGGAGCGGGTCGGCGGCCGCCGCGGCGATTGCGGCGACCCGTAGCCGGTCCATCGGCCCACTGTGGGCCGGCAGTGCTTGTACGGCACGCCGGGCAGCCGACAGTGCGTCCTGCGGCGCTGTGAAGTGGGTGCCGGGGCGCAGTTCACCCGTCCACAACCACTCGGCGACTTCCTCGTAGCTGTAGTGGGCGGCGAGTTCCGATGTGTCGACGCCGCGGAAGTAGCAATGGTCGCGGTCGATCAGTGTGATGCCCGTACGGACGGCCAACTCGCCGCCGGAGACGGACGGTTCGCGGCGGCCCGCCCGGCGGGCGAGCGCGTCGACCTCGTTCGCGTCGAAGGTGCTGCCCCGGGCGCCCGGCTCGCGACGGCTGGTCAGCTGGCCGCGGCTGACATAGGCGTACACCGTCTCCGGCTTCACACCCAGCCGGTCGGCTGTCTCTCGGGTGCTCAGTCGCTGCCCGCCCGTGTCCTGCGCCGTGTCTCGATCCGCCATGAGGTCACCGTATCCAGGCTCATCCACATTGATTCAATCAATATTGACAACAGTTGAGTCAAGCATAGACAGTCTGATCAATATTCGGGTGAGGAAGAGCAAGGAGACCAGCCATGGCGAGCGCCGAGGCGAACACACTGATCGATGCGCCCCGTGGACTTGCGGGCGTCATCGTCACCGAGACCCAAGTGGGCGACGTTCGGGGCATCGAGGGCTTCTACCACTACCGCCAGTACTCTGCCGTCGAGCTGGCGACGGCCCGCACCTTCGAGGACGTCTGGTACCTGATGTTCCACGGGGAGCTGCCCGACACGGCGCAGCTTGCGGCTTTCAGGGCCGAGACCGCAGCTCTGCGCACACTGCCCACGGCCGTACGCGACGCGCTGCCCGCCCTCGCCCATGCCGGCGTGCTCTCCGGCCCGCTCGCCGGGCTGCGCACCGCGCTGTCGCTGCTCGGCGCCTCAGCCGGCTTCCGGCCGTTGTACGACATCGACGCGGCCTGCCGACGCGCTGACGCGCTCGCCGCGTGCGCCGCCGTACCGACCCTGGTCACCGCGCTTCACCGGCTCGGCCAGGGCCTGCAGCCCGTCGAGCCTCGCGCAGATCTGAGCTACGCCGCCAACTACCTCTACATGCTCACCGGCGACGAGCCGGAGCCTGTCCGGGTCCGGGCCATCGAGGCGTATCTGATCTCCACCATCGACCATGGCTTCAACGCCTCGACCTTCACCGCACGCGTCATCGCCTCCACCGGTGCCGACCTCGCGGCCTGCCTCGTCGGCGCCGTCGGCGCGCTCTCCGGGCCGCTGCACGGCGGTGCGCCCGGCCGCGCCCTGGACATGCTCGACGCCATCGGCACACCCGACCGCATCGACCCCTGGATCCGCGACCGCGTCCTGAGCGGCGACCGGATCATGGGGTTCGGTCACTCCGTCTACCGCACCGAGGACCCGCGCTCCAGGATGCTGCGAGGTATTGCCCAGCAGTTCGGTGGGCCGCTGGTGGAATTCGCCGTCCAGGTGGAGGCGAGGGTCGAAGAGCTGCTGTCCGAGCTCAAGCCCGGCCGAGAGCTGCACATCAATGTCGAGCTCTACGCGGGCGTCGTCATGGAGCTGTGCGGACTGCCACGCGAGATGTTCACGCCCACCTTCTGCGCAGCCCGCGTGGTCGGCTGGAGCGCCAACATTCTGGAGCAGGCTGAGGACTCGAAGATCATTCGTCCAGCGGCCCGGTACGTCGGCCCGCCCCCGCCGCAGCCGCTGCCCGTCGCCGTGTCCCGCTAGCCGGAGGGCCGTAGGTGGTGCGGGGGTGAGCCGGGCTCGTGTCGCCGGCCTTCCGTTACGATCGACAGCTCGTCCGCCGCCGGTCCGCGCGGCCCGCCACCCGCACCATGGAGGCGCCCCCTTGGCCACGCAACAGATCCCGGTCGTCGTGCTCGCGGGCTTCCTCGGGTCGGGCAAGACCACGCTGCTCAACCATCTGCTCGGCACCGGCGACGGCACCCGTATCGGCGCGATCGTCAATGACTTCGGCAGCATCGAGATCGACGCCATGACCGTCGCCGGGCAGGTGGACTCGATGGTCTCGCTCGGCAACGGCTGTCTGTGCTGCGCGGTCGATACCAGCGAACTGGACACCTACCTGGAGCGCCTCGCCCGCCCCGCCGCCCGTATCGACGTGATCGTCATCGAGGCCAGTGGGCTGGCCGAGCCGCAGGAAGTCATCCGGATGATCCTCGCCAGTGACAACGACCGGATCGTCTACGGCGGGTTGATCGAGGTCGTCGACGCTGCGGAGTTCGAGGACACCAGGGCCCGGCATCCCGAACTGGACCGGCATGTGGGTATCGCCGACATCGTGGTGCTCAACAAGGCCGATCGCATCGGCGACGCGGCGCGGCAGCACCTCATGGACACACTCGCGGACCTCGCTCCCGGCCGGCCCGTGATCTGCACGGCGTACGGGCGGGTCGATCCCGAGCTGTTCTTCGACCGTGGACCGGGGGAGGACCACGACGCGGCCGTGCGCCAGCTGTCCTTCGAGGACCTGCTGCGCGAGACCGCGGCGAACGGGGACCCCGCGCACGGCTCAGACGACCGGTGCGACCACGCCGATCACATGCACCATGCAGGTCACCTTCACGCCGCCTACCAGAGCGTGGAGTTCACCTCCGCCGAACCGATGCATCCGCGCCGGCTCATGGAATTCCTGGACAGCCGCCCTGCCGGCCTCTACCGCATCAAGGGCTTCGTCCACTTCGACGTACCGGAGAACCGCCAGAAGTTCACGGTGCACGCCGTCGGTGACTTCCTGCGCTTCTACCCCGCACCGTGGCCGAAGGGCGAGGAACGGTGCACCCGGCTCGTCATGATCGGCAGCGGTATCGACGCACCCGCCCTGCACAAGGAGCTGGGCAACTGCCGCGAGAGCGCACCGTCGGATGCCGACCAAAACAGCATGTGGGGCGTGCTGCGGTACGTGGCCGCACGCGAGGACACCGAAGACGAGTGACGCCGTCGGGCCGCTTCTCCACCGGCCCGACGGCGTCTCCCGCAACTGTCACGCGCCTGATGACACCGGCCCCGCCAGCACCGCCACCGGCTTCGTCAGCGGCAAACCCGAGCCGTCCCGCCGCGGGTCCACCTCCGGCATTTCGACCGGAGCGCCCTTGGCATCCGCGGCCCGCACCGGAGCCGGCCCGACCCATGCCTGGATGAGGACGTCCTCGCCCTTCAGGAACCGCTGGCAGCGCACACCGCCGGTCGCCCGGCCCTTGCGCGGATACTGGTCGAACGGGGTGAGCTTGGCCGTAGCCACCGAGTCGTCCAGCGTGCCGTGCGAGCCGGCAACCGTGAACACCATGGCCTCGGAGGCCGGATCGACCGCGGCGAACGCGATCACCTTCGCGCCCTCACCCAGCTTGACGCCCGCCATGCCACCCGCGGGCCGGCCCTGCGGCCGCACCTGCGACGCCGGATAGCGCAGCAGCTGCGCCTCGTTGGTGACGAAGACCAGATCCTCCTCACCGGTGCGCAGCTCGGCCGCGCCCACGATGCGGTCGCCGTCCTTGAGGGTGATGACCTCCAACTCCTCCTTGTTGGCGGGGTAGTCGGGCACCACCCGCTTGACGACGCCCTGCTCCGTGCCGAGCGCCAGGCCCGGCGAGGACTCGTCCAGCGTCGTCAGACAGATCAGCTCCTCGCCGTCCTCCAGCGTCACGAACTCGGAGAGCTGCGCGCCACCGGAGAGACTGGGCGCCGCCGCGGTCTCCGGGAGCTGCGGCAGATCGATCACCGAGATCCGCAGCAGCCGGCCCAGCGACGTCACCGCGCCCACCTCGCCGCGGGTCGTCGCCGGGACCGCAGAGACGATCACATCGTGCTTGACGCGCTTGGCATCGGCGTCGAAGGCCACCTCCCCTGTGACCGTACGCGCCAGCAGCCCCGTCGAGGACAGCAGCACCCGGCACGGGTCGTCGGAGACCTCCAGCGGCACCGCGCCGACCGAGGTGCCCGCGGACTCCAGCAGTACCGTCCGCCGGTCCGTGCCGTACTTCTTCGCGACCGCGGCCAGCTCGCCGGACACCAGCTTGCGCAGTTCGGCGTCCGAATCCAGGATCTGCGTCAGCTTCTCGATCTCGTCCTGCAGCCGGTCACGCTCCGACTCCAGCTCGATACGGTCGAACTTGGTCAGCCGGCGCAGCGGGGTGTCGAGGATGTACTGCGTCTGGATATCGCTCAGTGAGAACCGCTCGATCAGCCGCTCCTTGGCCTGCGTGCTGTTGTCGCTGGAGCGGATGAGCCGGATCACCTCGTCGATGTCCACCAGGGCCGTCAGCAGGCCCTCGACCAGGTGGAGACGGTCGCGCCGCTTGCCGCGCCGGTACTCGCTGCGCCGCCGCACCACATTGAAGCGGTGGTCGACATAGACCTCCAGCAGCTCCTTGAGGCCCAGCGTCAGCGGCTGGCCGTCCACCAGCGCGACGTTGTTGATGCCGAAGGACTCCTCCATCGGCGTGAGCTTGTAGAGCTGCTCCAATACGGCCTCGGGGTTGAAGCCGTTCTTGATCTCGATCACCAGCCGCAGGCCGTGCTTGCGGTCGGTGAGGTCCTTGACGTCTGCGATGCCCTGGAGCTTCTTCGAGCCGACCAGGTCCTTGATCTTGGAGATGACCTTCTCGGGGCCGACCGTGAAGGGGAGTTCGGTGACGACCAGACCCTTGCGGCGCGCGGTGACGTTCTCCACCGTGACCGTCGCACGGATCTTGAACGTGCCGCGGCCCTTCTCGTAGGCGTCCCGTACGCCGCCGAGGCCCACGATCCGGCCGCCCGTCGGCAGATCCGGACCCGGCACGAAGCGCATCAGGGTGTCGAGATCGGCGTTGGGATGCTTGATCAGATGGCGGGCGGCGGCGATCACTTCGCCCAGGTTGTGCGGCGGCATGTTCGTCGCCATACCGACGGCGATGCCGGACGTGCCGTTGACCAGGAGGTTCGGATACGCGGCAGGGAGGGTGACCGGTTCCTGCTCCTGGCCGTCATAGTTCGGTGCGAAGTCGACGGTGTCCTCGTCGATGGACTCCGTCATCAGGGATGTCGCGGACGCCATCCGGCACTCGGTGTACCGCATCGCGGCGGGCGGGTCGTCATTGCCCAGCGAACCAAAGTTGCCGTGGCCGTCAACCAGCGGGAGCCGCATCGAGAACGGCTGCGCCATGCGCACCAGAGCGTCGTAGATCGACGCGTCGCCGTGCGGATGGAGCTTACCCATCACCTCGCCGACGACGCGGGCGCACTTGACGTAGCCGCGATCGGGCCGCAGCCCCATCTCGTTCATCTGGTACAGGATGCGGCGGTGCACGGGCTTGAGACCGTCGCGGGCGTCCGGCAGGGCGCGCGAGTAGATGACCGAATACGCGTACTCGAGGAAGGAACCCTGCATCTCGTCGACGACGTCGATGTCGAGGATCCTCTCCTCGAAGTCGTCCGGCGGCGGGGTCTTCGTGCTGCGGCGGGCCATCGCGGCTGCGGCTCCTTCTGCTGCGTCTACTGCCGAGGTCGGGGAGGCGACATCGGAACAACGGTCAACCAGTCGGGTCAACCAGCTGAGGGATCGACCCGCGAGTATGTCTGCGTCTGACGCGGACCATTGTGGACCGCCCCACTGACAATGCCGACCGCGACTCCCCCCTTCGGCTCCCGCGGGGGCCGAGCACGGTGCACGTTCGGGGCCGGTCGCACGGGAACTTCGCCAGATGTCGATCCGCTTGCATACAGTGACAGAACTTCCTCGCAAGCAGATCGAAGGGACGTACATGCCCATGGGTCACACGGCCACAGAACAAGCCGGCTCCGGCGGCCTGACAGCGACCGAGCACCGGCTGGCCAACGGCCTGCGCGTGGTGCTCTCCGAAGACCACCTGACCCCGGTCGCAGCGGTCTGCCTGTGGTACGACGTCGGCTCCCGCCACGAGGTCAAGGGCCGTACGGGCCTGGCTCACCTCTTCGAGCACCTGATGTTCCAGGGCTCCGCGCAGGTGAAGGGCAACGGCCACTTCGAGCTGGTGCAGGGCGCCGGCGGTTCGCTCAACGGCACCACGAGCTTCGAGCGCACCAACTACTTCGAGACCATGCCCGCCCACGAGCTGGAGCTCGCGCTCTGGCTGGAGGCGGACCGGATGGGCTCGCTGCTGACCGCGCTCGACGACGACTCCATGGAGAACCAGCGCGACGTCGTCAAGAACGAGCGCCGCCAGCGCTACGACAACGTCCCCTACGGCACGGCCTTCGAGAAGCTGACGGCCATGGCGTACCCGGAGGGCCACCCGTACCACCACACGCCCATCGGGTCGATGGCCGACCTGGACGCGGCCTCTCTGGAGGACGCGCGGGCGTTCTTCCGGACGTATTACGCGCCCAACAACGCCGTCCTCTCGATCGTCGGCGACATCGATCCCGAGCAGACGCTCGCCTGGGTGGAGAAGTACTTCGGCTCGATCCCCGGCCACGACGGCAAGCAGCCGCCGCGGGACGGCACGCTGCCCGACGTCATCGGCGGCGAGCTCCGCGAGGTCGTCGAGGAGGACGTGCCCGCCCGTGCCCTGATGGCGGCCTACCGCCTGCCGCACGACGGCACCCGTGAGGCGGACGCCGCGGACCTCGCGCTGACCGTCCTGGGTGGCGGCGAGTCCTCCCGCCTGTACAACCGGCTGGTGCGCCGCGACCGCAGCGCCGTGGCGGCCGGCTTCGGCCTGCTGCGGCTGGCCGGCGCGCCCTCGCTGGGCTGGCTGGACGTGAAGACGTCCGGCGGCGTGGAGGTCCCCGGCATCGAGCGGGCGGTCGACGAGGAGCTGGCCCGCTTCGCCGCCGAGGGCCCGACCCCGGAGGAGATGGAGCGGGCACAGGCCCAGCTGGAGCGCGAATGGCTGGACCGGCTGGCCACGGTCAACGGCCGCGCCGATGAACTGTGCCGCTTTGCTGTCCTGTTCGGCGACCCGCAGCTCGCGCTGACCGCCGTGCAGCGCGTTCTGGAGATCACCCCCGAGGAGGTGCAGGCGGTGGCCAAGGCCCGGCTGCGCCCCGACAACCGCGCGGTGCTCGTCTACGAGCCGACCGAGCCGACCGACGCCGCCGACACCGAGGAAGGGGAGGCGGACCAGTGAGCGACGCCACCACCCACGCCGATTCCCCCGTGAGCAGCATGGACTTTCACCCGCAGCCCCAGGGCGGCGCGCCCAAGCCGTGGGCCTTCCCGGCCCCCGACCGCAGCCAACTGCCCAACGGGCTCACCCTCCTGACCAGCCACCGCCCCGGCCAGCAGGTCGTCGCCGTCGAGATCAACCTCGTCGCTCCGCTGGACGCCGAACCGGAGGGCCTGGACGGCGTCGCCACGATCATGGCGCGGGCCCTGTCCGAGGGCACCGACAAGCACGACGCGGAGGAGTTCGCCGCCGAGCTGGAACGCTGCGGCGCCACTTTGGACGCGCACGCCGACCACCCCGGCGTACGGGTCTCCCTCGAGGTGCCGGCTTCCCGGCTGCCGCGTGCGCTCGGCCTGCTCGCCGACGCGCTGCGCGCGCCCGCCTTCCCGGAGAGCGAGGTCGAGCGGCTGGTGCGCAACCGTCTCGACGAGATCCCGCACGAGCTCGCCAACCCGGCCCGGCGTGCCGCGATGGCGCTGTCCAAGGAACTGTTCCCGGCCACGTCCCGTATGTCGCGGCCGCGCCAGGGCACCGAGGAGACCGTCGCACGCATCGACGCCGCGGCCGTCCGTGCCTTCTACGACGCCCACATGCGGCCCGCCACGGCCACCGCCGTCATCGTCGGTGACTTCACCGGGGTCGACCTGGCCGCCGCGCTCGCCGAGACCCTCGGCGCTTGGAGCGGCTCGACGGCCGAGCCGCTGAAAGCCTCCCCGATCGTCGCCGACGACACCGGCCGCGTGGTGATCGTGGACCGCCCCGGTGCCGTCCAGACGCAGCTGCTCATCGGCCGTATCGGTGCCGACCGGCACGACCGGGTGTGGCCCGCGCAGGTCCTCGGCACGTACTGCCTGGGCGGCACCCTCACCTCCCGTCTGGACCGCGTACTGCGGGAGGAGAAGGGCTACACCTACGGGGTGCGTGCCTTCGGCCAGGTGCTTCGCTCCACCGCTCCCACGTCCCCCGAGGGGGCCACGGGCGCCGCGCTGCTCGCCATCAGCGGCTCGGTGGACACCGCCTCCACCGTCCCGGCGCTCGACGACCTGTGGAAGGTGCTGCGCACTCTTGCGGCAGAGGGGCTGACGGACGACGAGCGGGATGTCGCCGTACAGAACCTCGTCGGGGTCGCGCCGCTGAAGTACGAGACCGCGGCAGCCGTCGCGGGCACTCTCGCCGATCAGGTGGAGCAGCACCTTCCGGACGACTTCCAGGCGCAGTTGTACGCCCGCCTCGCGGAGACCGGCACGGTCGAGGCGACCGCGGCGGCGGTCAACGCCTTCCCCATGGACCGGCTGGTGACGGTCCTGGTGGGCGATGCGGCACAGATCGCCGAGCCCATCAAGGCGCTGGGCATCGGTGAGGTGACGGTCGTCAGTGGCTAGTCCCGGCATGTGACGGAAGGTCATATATCGACAAAGCGGCTCCCGTGGCGATAGCCCGCCACGGGAGCCGCTGTATGTCCGGTTTATCTCGACAGGCGCCCCGGTTCTTGTGGCATCCCGCACAAAAAAGCGGTTCTGTTTGCCGATTGAAAGTTGCCCCGTTTAGCGTCGGTCCGGCTGTTCGTCACAAGTCCGCCACAACCGTGGCACCGGACAGTCATCGCCGAGTCCCCGTACGGCGCGAGCCAGGGGAGCCGGGGACCCAGTGTCCCTTGGGGTGAATCGGACTCCCCTCCGGAGGAGCCCGTAGGAGACCTTCCTGCTCCGAACCCGTCAGCTAACCCGGTAGGCGAGAAGGAAGGAAAGGACAAGCCAGTACATGGCGTTCATCCGTGCCACCGGGAAGCACCGTCGTGCGAGCCGCCCCGTTCGTACGACCCGCAACATCGCCGGCATAGCCACCCTCGCGGCGGGCGGCGTTGTCGCCTCCATGGCCTCGCCGGCGCTGGCGGCCACGGACGAAGCCCGCACCCACGACACCGGTCTGCAGCAGGCCGTCGTGCTGGGTGACGAGCTCGCCGGCCGTGTCGCGGCCCAGGCCGACGCGCAGCAGGCCGAAGCGGAGGCCGCGGCGGCGAAGGCGAAGGCCGAGGCCGTGGCCAAGAAGCAGGCCGAAGAGGCCAAGCGGCGCGTCGAGGCCGCTCGCAAGGCCAAGGAGCGCGCCGCCCGCGAGGCGGAGCGCAAGCGCCTCAACACCTTCGTCGCCCCCGTGGCCAACTCCTACGTCTCCACCGCGTACAAGGCCTCCAGCGGACTGTGGTCCTCGGGCAGCCACACCGGCATCGACTTCCATGCCGCCTCCGGCACCAGCGTCCACGCCGTCGGCAGTGGCACCGTCGTCGAGGCGGGCTGGGGCGGCTCGTACGGCAACAACATCGTGATCAAGATGAACGACGGTACGTACACCCAATACGGTCACCTGTCGTCGCTCGGTGTCTCGGTCGGCCGGCACGTCACCTCGGGCCAGCAGATCGGCCTCTCCGGCGCCACCGGCAACGCCACCGGCCCGCACCTGCACTTCGAGGCCCGTACCGGCGCCGACTACGGCTCGGACATCGACCCGGTCGCGTACCTGCGCTCGCACGGCGTCAACGTCTGATCTCCCGTCTCGCCCCGCCGCGCGCCTCGCGGTGCCCGCGTCGGCCCGAGCGTCCGCCCGAAGCCCCGGCTCCACGGCCGGGGCTTCGGCGTATCCGGGAGCGGGACGAGTGCACCGGATACGCCGTGTGGCCCGCGACTTCTGGCCAAAAAATATCCATGAATAACCGGAGTCCGTCGGAAAAGCCGTTCCGGTCGAATAGAGTCACGGAAAAGTCGCCGACCGGCGGCGTTTCCACGGGATTACGGCGGAGGCACGGAAGATGCGAGGCCATATTTCCGCGCATGCGGTGTGCACGGCGATTCGCGACGACATTGTCTCCGGTGCGCTGGCGCCGGGGAGCCGGCTGATCGAAGAGATCCTGGCGGCCCGGTACGGCGTCTCCAGAGTGCCGGTCCGTGAAGCGCTGCGCACGCTGCAGTCCGAAGGGTTCGTCACCACCCGCCACCATGCGGGCGCCTGTGTCGCCCAGCCCACCGAGCAGGAGTCCGCCGATCTCCTCGACGTCCGCGCCCTGTTGGAGCCGCTGGGTGCCGCCCGCGCGGCCGCCCGTCGCAGCCCGGCCCACCTCAAGGTGCTCCGCGGCCTGGTACGGCTCGGCCGCGAGCGGGCCCGTCACGGCAACCCCGCGGATCTGCGCCAACTGGACGGCTGGTTCCACGAGACGCTGGCCCAAGCGGCCGGCAGCCCCAGTCTGACGGCGTTGCTGACCCAGCTGCGGCGCAAGATCGAGTGGATGTACGCCGTGGAACTGCCCGCCCGTGCCGGGGAGTCCTGGGATGAACACGGCGCGGTGCTGGACGCGGTGGCCCGGGGGGATGCGGAGCGGGCCCGCGCCCTGATGGCGGCTCATGTCGAGCGCTCACTCCCGGTGTACCGGCTCCGGCGCCCCGCCAAGACGGAGGTGAGGGACCCGAAACCGCCCGTCAACACGGCGCGCGCCCGTCCTTAACAATCGCCCCGTATACAAAGAAGTGCCGAATGGACTTCGGTGGCGGGCGGTGGCGTTCTCTTTTCGGCCCGTCCGCAGTTTTATTTGCGCTGCCTCCATTGCCGCATTCGGGGCATTGAATAGCGCACGCTTTTTCTTGCGCGCCGACGATATCGGGCCATCCGGAAATCCAACGCGTTCAATGCACCCGTGCGGTGATTCGCGTACGACCCACGTGGTGAGGCGCGCACCCCGATATCCCGGGCGCTGCGGACGGAATCCGGCACTGCGGACGGAACCCGGCACAGCGAAACGGCCCCGCCGCGGCAACCGGTCACCGGTCGCCGCGGCGGGGCCGCCGCATGCAGCAGAGAGTCCTGGCGGGCTCAGACGGTCTCGGGGAGCTCCTCAAGGCCCTCGGCGACGAGCTTGGCCAGGCGGTCGAGCGCCACCTCGGCGCCTTCGGCGTCGGAGGCCAGCACGATCTCCTCGCCGCCCTGGGCGCCCAGGCCCAGGACCGCGAGCATGGAGGCCGCGTTGACGGGGTTGCCATCAGCCTTGGCGATCGTCATCGGGACGCCGGAGGCGGTGGCCGCACGGACGAAGATCGACGCGGGGCGGGCGTGCAGGCCCTCGGCCCAACCGACATTGACGCGGCGCTCAGCCATGGTGTTGCCCTTCAAAGTCGTGACTGTTGTCTAGACCAGTCTCTCACGCTGCCGACAGTGCTCCGCAGCCCTTTGTCCTGGCCTTTTGCGGCCATTGGTCCCCCCAAGGGAGGTCCGGCAGACCGACCGGACCGTACGTCCATACGGCATCCCCAGCCTGCCCCGCACCCCGAGCGTACGCGCGCCGAGCCGGTTGTCGGTGGCCGGTCGTACGCTGTCCGCATGCAGAAGCCGCCGGACCACGCATACCCGACCCACTGGGAAGCCGACGTGGTGCTGCGCGACGGAGGCACGGCGCGTATCCGCCCCATCGCCCCGGACGACGCCGAGCGGCTGGTCTCCTTCTACGAACAGGTCTCCGACGAGTCGAAGTACTACCGATTCTTCGCGCCCTACCCGCGCCTGTCCGACCGCGATGTGCACCGTTTCACCCACCACGACTACGTCGACCGGGTCGGGCTCGCGGCCATCGTCGGCGGCGAGTTCATCGCCACCGTCCGCTACGACCGGATCAATGACCAGGGGTTGCCCGCCAAGGACCCCGAGGACGACCAGGCCGAGGTCGCCTTCCTCGTCCAGGACGCCCACCAGGGCCGCGGTGTGGCCTCCGCCCTCCTGGAGCACATCGCGGCCGTCGCCCGCGAACGCGGCATCCGCCGGTTCGCCGCCGAGGTGCTCCCCGCGAACTCCAAGATGATCAAAGTGTTCACGGACGCCGGCTACACCCAGAAGCGCACCTTCGAAGACGGTGTGGTCCGCCTGGAGTTCGATCTGGAGCCGACCGAGCAGTCCATGGCCGTGATGCGCGGCCGCGAGCAGCGCGCCGAGGCCCGCTCCGTACAACGGCTGCTCGCCCCGGGCTCGGTAGCCGTCATCGGTGCCGGCCGCGCCCCCGGCGGCGTCGGCCGTACCGCCCTGCGCAGCCTCCTGGAATCCGGCTTCACGGGCCGTGTGCACGCCGTCAACCACGCCTTCCCCGAGGACATGCAGCGGCTGCATCCCGAAGGCGTGCCGGCCGTCCGCGCCCTGCAGGAGATCCCCGACCCGGTCGACCTCGCCGTCATCGCCGTCCCCGCGGACAGCGTCCCCGACGTGGTCCGCGACTGCGGCGAACACGGCGTCCAGGGCGTGCTGATCCTGTCCTCCGGTTACGCCGAGGCGGGCTTGGAGGGGCGGGAGCGGCAGCGCGCCCTGCTCGGGCAGGCCCGCTCGTACGGCATGCGGCTCATCGGGCCCAACGCCTTCGGCCTCATCAATACCGCCCCCGACGTCCGGCTGAACGCCTCCCTCGCCCCCCAGATGCCCGGCGCCGGCCACATCGGCCTGTTCACCCAGTCCGGTGCCATCGGTATCGCCCTGCTCAGCGGACTGCATGCGCGCGGCCCCGGCGACGGCGGTATCGCCGGTATCTCCGCCTTCGTCTCGGCCGGCAACCGCGCCGACGTCTCCGGCAACGACCTGCTCCAGTATTGGTACGACGACCCGGACACCGACGTCGTGATCCTCTATCTGGAGTCCATCGGCAACCCGCGCAAGTTCGCCCGGCTCGCCCGCCGCACCGCCGCCGTCAAACCGGTCGTGGTCGCCAAGGGAGCCCGGCACAACGGCACCGCACCGCCCGGCCACGCCGTGCCCACGGTCCGCGTCCCGGACAGCACCGTCGCCGCCCTGATGCGCCAGGCCGGCGTGATCCGGGTCGACACGGTCACGGAGCTGATCGACGCCGGTCTGCTGCTGGCCTCCCAGCCACTGCCGGCCGGCCCGCGCATCGCCATCCTCGGCAACTCCGAGTCGCTGGCGCTGCTCGCGTACGACGCCTGCCTGACCGAACGGCTGCGTCCGCAGAGCCCCCGGGTACTGCCCTCCGCCGCGACACCGGACGACTTCCGGGCCGCGCTCGCCGAGGCACTCTCCGGCGACGGCTGCGATGCCGTGGTCGTCACGGCCATCCCCTGGGTGGGGGAGGGGGCCGCCGTCTCCCCGGCCGACAGCGAGGGCGCCGCACTCGCCGCCGCGCTGCGCACCGCGGCCGAGGCGCATCCGGAGAAGCCGGTGACGGTCGTCCACCTCGCCATGGACGATCTGGCCGAGACACTCGCCGCCCCGGCCCCGGCCCCAGCCCCGGCCCCGGCCCCAGCCCCGGCCCCGGCGCAGTCGCCCGAGCCCGCAGCCCCCGACCCCGTTCGCGTCGAGTCGACCGGCCCCGCGGACCCGGTCCCTGCGCCCGCCGCCCGCCCCGCGGAACCCCCGCCGCCCGCCCACAATCCGTCGAACCGCGCACGCCCCTTGATCCCCCCGGGCCCGCCCCCCACCTTCGCCGCACGGCATCCGGCCCCGTCCCGTGACGCCGACGCCGCCACCCCGCCCCGGCCCCGCCCGTCCCCCCTCCGCATCCCCGCCTACCCGGCCGCCGAGCGCGCCGTGCGCTCCCTCGCCGAGGCCGTCCGCTACGCCGCATGGCGCCGGGAGGCCGCCGAGCCGGGCCGGGTGCCCGAGTACGACGACATCCAGGAGGCGGCGGCCGGCGCCGACATCGAGCGCCTGCTCGACCGGCTCACCCCCGACGCCCCCACGGGCCGCTCCGTCCCGGTGCCTCCCCAGGACGCTGAGGCCCTGCTCGCCCGCTACGGCATCCACACCCGGCCCGTCCTCCCGGCCCCCGACCCGGACACCGCCGTCCGCGCCGCCGCCCGCCTCGGCTATCCGGTGGCCCTCAAAACCACCGCACCCCATCTACGCCATCGCGCCGATCTCGGCGGAGTACGTCTCGACATCGCGGGCGAGTCCGAACTCCGCCGTACATACACCGAATTGACTGACTTCCTCGGCTCCCCGGAAGAGCTGCGTCCGGTCGTCCAGTCGATGGTGCCGCGCGGCGTCGACACAGTCATCCGTGCCGCCATCGACCCGGCCGCCGGTGCCGTTCTCTCCTTCGGCCTGGCCGGGGCGCCCTCCCAGCTGCTCGGCGATATCGCCCACCGCCTCATCCCCGCCACCGACCGCGAGGTCACCGAGCAGATCCGCTCGATCCGCGCCGCCCCGTTGCTGTTCGGCTGGCGCGGCTCCCAGCCCGTCGACACCGCGGCGCTGGCCGAGGTGCTCCTGCGCGTCTCCCGGCTCGTCGACGACCACCCCGAGGTCGTCGGCGTCGACCTCGAACCGGTCGTCGTCGCCGCGCACGGCCTCTCCGTACTGGGGGCGACCGTGCGCCTGGCCCGGGCCCCTGCCACCACTGACCTCGGCCCCCGCCGGCTGCCCGTCTACTGAGGCTCTCGTGGCCCGGTACGCCCCGTAAGATGGACCCCATGGCTAAGACCGGTACGACGACCCAGGGGCTGCGCGCGGCGATCGAGCGCAGCGGCTATTACCCGACGCTCGTGGCCGAGGCGGTGCAGGCCGCGGTCGGCGGGGAGCCCGTGGTGTCGTACCTCGTCCATCAGGAGACGACCTTCGATGCCAACGAGGTCCGCCGCCATGTCACGGTCCTGGTCCTGACCGGCACCCGCTTCATCGTCAGTCACACCGACGAGCAGGCCGCCGACGCCACCTCCCCGTCGCCGTACGCCACCACCTCCACCGAGTCCGTCAAGCTGGGCCGGATCTCCTCCGTGGTACTCAGCCGGGTGGTCGCCAACCCCGAGTCGTACACGCCTGGCCAGCTTCCCCGCGAGGTCGTGCTCACCATCGGCTGGGGCGCGGTCGCCCGCCTGGACCTGGAGCCCGCCGCCTGCGGTGACCCCAACTGCGAGGCGGACCACGGCTACACGGGCTCCTCCACCGCCGACGACCTCTCGCTGCGGGTCAGTGAGGCCGGTGACGGACCGGACTCGGTGCGCGAGACGCTCACCTTCGCCCAGGCGCTCTCCGAGGCCACCGCGGCCACCCCCTCCCCCCGCTGATGGTCCACATCGCCCCCGCCTGGCCGGAACCCGAACCCCTCGACCCGCTCGGTGCCCCCGTACCGCAGTACGGCACCGGTTCGCTCGCCGATCTGCTGCCCACCATCGCCACGGGGCTCGGGGTGACCGGCCTCGCCACCACGATGGAGCTGGCCCCCGCCGACCGGGCCTGTGTCTTCCTGATCGACGGCCTCGGCTGGGAGCTGCTGCGCGCCCACCCGGAGGAGGCGCCGTTTCTCACCTCACTCCTGGGTACGTCGTTCAACGGCAGCGGCCGCCCCCTCACCGCAGGGTTCCCGTCCACCACCGCCACCTCCCTCGCCTCGGTCGGCACCGGCCTGCCACCGGGCGCCCACGGCCTGCCCGGATACACCTGTGAGGACCCGGCCACCGGCAGCCTGATGAACCAGCTGCGCTGGTATCCGTGGACCGATCCGTATGTCTGGCAGCCGTATCCGACGGTCTTCCAGCGTGCGGACGCCGCCGGTGTCCACACCTGCCAGGTCTCCGCGCCGAACTTCCAGCACACCCCGCTCACCCAGGTCGCGCTCAGCGGCGGCACGTTCCACGGCCGGCTCTCCGGCGAGGAGCGGATGGACCTCGCCGCCGAGCAGCTCGCCGCCGGTGACCGTTCGCTGGTCTACACGTACTACTCCGAGGTGGACGGCAAGGGCCACCGCTACGGCGTCAACTCCGATGCCTGGCGTGGCCAGTTGATGTACGTCGACCGGCTCGCCCAGCGGCTGGCGGAACAACTGCCGCCGCGCAGCGCGCTCTACATCACCGCCGATCACGGCATGATCGATATTCCCTTCGATCCCGATTCCCGGATCGACTTCGACGAGGACTGGGAACTGCGCGCCGGCGTACGCCTGTTGGGCGGCGAGGGCCGGGCCCGCCATGTGTACGCCCACCCGGGCGCAGCCGCGGACGTGCTCGCCGTCTGGCGCGAGGTGGTCGGCGAGCAGATGTGGGTGGCGAGCCGCGAAGAGGCCATCGCCGCGGGGTGGTTCGGGCCGCATGTCGACGACCGGGTGCGTGCCCGGATCGGCGATGTCGTGGCGGCCGCGCACGCCGACATGGTGATCATCGCGACCGAGCGGGAGCCCCGTGAATCGGAGATGGTCGGGATGCACGGCTCGATGACCCCGATGGAGCAGCTGGTGCCGCTTCTGGAAGTCCGCACCTGACCCGCACGGCCCGTCGCCCGCGCGCTGCCCCGCCCCCTCCGTACGAGCCCGAAAGGCCCGCAACTTCCCATGCCCGAGCTGGTGTTCTTCTCCGGAACGATGGACTGCGGAAAGTCGACACTTGCTCTGCAGATCGAGCACAACCGCTCCTCCCGCGGTCTGCAGGGCATGATCTACAGCCGCAACGACCGGGCCGGCCGCGGCAAGCTCTCCTCCCGCCTCGGCCTGGTCACCGAAGCCGTCGAGGCGGCGCACGACATGGACTTCTACACACATGTCGTCGGCCACCTCTCCGCCGGCGGCCGGGTCGACTACGTCATTGCCGACGAGGCACAGTTCCTCGCCCCCGAACAGGTCGACCAGCTCGCCCGCGTCGTCGACGACCTCGAACTGGACGTCTTCGCCTTCGGTATCACCACCGACTTCCGCAGCAAGCTCTTCCCCGGCTCCCAGCGTCTGGTCGAACTGGCCGACCGCATAGAGGTACTGCAGGTCGAGGCGCTGTGCTGGTGCGGCGCCCGCGCCACGCACAACGCCCGTACGGTCGACGGCAGGATGGTCGTCGAGGGTGCGCAGGTCGTGGTCGGCGATGTCGTCGGCGAGGTGGACGGCCCACAGGCCGTGGTCGGTTACGAGGTGCTGTGCCGGCGTCACCACCGTCGCCGCCAGACCTCGGCCAGCGCCCGCGCGGCCGCGCTCTCCCCGGACGTACTGCCGGTCGACAGCGCGCGGTAGGACCGGCCGCCGGCGGCGGGGCCGAGCGTGCGGCGAGTCCGGGGGAGGGGCGGGTGCAACAGCCCGTTGTCCGCGGCCGGAAGGCGTGCGGACACGCGCCGGACGCTGGGCGGAACCTGGAGTGACAGCCCCTCAGTTCCGCTGGATGATCGTGAAGACGGCGCCCTCACTGTCGGCGACCGTCGCCAGCCGGCCGTGCGCGGAGTCCCGGGCGGCATGCAGCACCTGCCCGCCCAGCTCGGTGACCCGGCGGGCCGCCGCGTCCGTGTCGGGGACGGCGAAGTACGTCATCCAGTGCGAGCCCCGGTCGCGTGGCAGGGCGTTGCCCACGCCGTGGATACCGGCCACCGGGTGGTCCTTGAGATGCAGCGTCAGATAGTCGAAGTCGGCCGAGACCACGGGCTCCGCCTCGTAGCCGAAGACATGCTCGTAGAACGTCAGGACGGAGCTACTGTCCCGGGTGACCAGCTCGTTCCATGCGGGGGTGCCGGGCTCCCCGGTGATGGTGGTGCCCGTCATCGACCTGCCCTGCCAGATTCCGAAGATCGCCCCCTGGGGGTCGGAGGCGATCGCCATCCGTCCCGTGTCGTCGTCCGCATCCAGCGGCCCGACGCCCACCGTCCCACCGCAGGAACGGATCTGCTCGGCGGTCGCATCCGCGTCATCGCTGGCCAGATACGTGGTCCAGGCGACCGGGAGGTGGCGGTCGGGTGCCAGCTCGCCGACGCCGGCGACTTCCCGGCCGTCGAGGAAGGCCCGGGCGTACGGACCGAAATGCTGGGGTCCCGGGCGGAACTCCCAGCCGAACAGCGCGCCGTAGAACTCCTGCGTCGCGGAAAGGCTGTGGGCCAGGAGGCTCACCCAGCAGGGCGCGCCGGGCATCCGCCGGGTCGCTGCCTCGGTCGTCATTGTCACTCTCTCCTCGGAGCGTCGGGTGCTGACCATGTGCGCTACGGGCGCGGGTCCCCAGCAGATGCTCGCACCCTGTGACCTGGTGAGCGCCCCGGCCGCGCCGTCCATGGCAGGTTCGCGACGGAGAATGTCCGTTTTGACGTTTCCCATCCGCCTCAGAGGCGTTACCGCAGGACGTAACTGCGTCATACGGAGGGTGGGCACCTACCTTCTGTACGTAGCCGTCGCTACGCAAGGATGAGTCCCATGAATGCCATCATCACCGCTACCGAACTCGTGAGCGAGTTGGCGCAACCCACCGCTCCGGTGCTCCTGGACGTCCGTTACCAACTCGGTGGACCGCCCGGTCGTCCCGTGTACGAGGCCGGCCATGTACCCGGCGCGGTCTATGTCGATCTCGACAGCGAACTCGCCTCGCCTCCCGGTCCGGGTGGCCGGCACCCGCTGCCCGACCTCGATGTGTTCACCGATGCCATGCGAGCCGCCGGCGTCCGCGCGGACCGCCCCGTGGTCGTCTACGACGGCGGCCAGGGCTGGGCGGCCGCCCGTGCCTGGTGGCTGCTGCGCTGGACCGGCCACCCCGATGTGCGCGTCCTGGACGGCGGTCTCGCCGCCTGGCAGGCGGACGGTGGCGCCATGAGCGTCGATCAACCGGCTCCGCAGGAAGGTGACTTCACTCCGGTACCCGGCGGGCTGCCGCTGCTGCGGGCGGACGACGCGGCCGCCGTGGCCCGCCGCGGAGTCCTGCTGGACGCGCGGGCCGCCGAGCGCTACCGCGGCGAGGTCGAGCCCATCGACAAGGTCGCCGGCCATATCCCGGGCGCCGTGTCCGCCCCGACGACCGAGAACGTCGTCGAGGGCGGCACCGTCTTCCGCGACGCGTCGGAACTGGCCGAGCGCTTCGCGTCGCTGGGCGCCACGGCGGGCGTGGAGGTCGGTGTGTACTGCGGCTCCGGCGTCTCCGCGGCCCAACAGGTACTGGCCCTCGCGGTCGCGGGCGTCCCCGCCGCCCTGTACGTCGGCTCCTGGAGCGAGTGGTCCGCCGATCCGTCCCGTCCGGTCGCCACCGGCCCGCAGCCAGGCTGAGCCCCCGCCGGGGCCCGTAACAGGGCGTCGTACAAAGCCGTTCGCCCGCTCCCTGCTTGCAGGGGGGGGGCGGGCCGGGGGGGTTTGGGGGGGTGGGGGCCACGGGGCGCCCCGCGGCTACGGGGTGGTGGGGGGGGGGGCGAG
>NZ_JBSHAW010000025.1:114904-141656 GCF_053611685.1 Streptomyces sp. NPDC054786
GGGGCCCCCCCACCGGGGGCCACTAACCCCCCCGCCCCCCCGCCCCGGCGTCGGGGGGCCCGCCCGCACGGGTGGGTATGCGGCGGGAGGGCCCCAAGGGCCGCCCCGCTACTCCGGCTTCTTGCGCCGGGTACCGAAGACGATCTCGTCCCAGCTGGGCACCGCGGCGCGGCGACCGGGCCGTACACCGTCCGCCTCGGCCTGCCGGTCCGTCGTCCCGGTCAGCCGGTCGCGATGACCGGCCACCGCGCGCGGCATCAGCACATCGGCGTACGCGGAACCCGCGCCCGCACTGGCCGCCGGGGCGGGCGGCTCCTCGACCTCGGCCTCGGACTCCTCGTCGCTCTGCGCCGACTTCACGGTCTCCGGTACGACCATGTCGCCACGGAAGCTCGGTACCGCCTCCAGCAGGCTGGTCAGCGAATCGCGCTCGCGCTCACCGACGGCCTCCTCCGCGACCCGCGGCTCGCCGTCCTCGCCGTTGGACTGCGCCCCGCGCTCGCCGCGTTCGGGCGTCTGCCGGTCCAACGCGCGGTCCAGCGGCCGGTCGCGCGGCAGCCGTGCGATCCGTGGCACGAACGGGAAGCTCGGCTCGGGCGTGTCGTCGCTCTCGCCGATCAGCGCCCGCGCCTCGTCGTCCACGGCCTGGACGAGCCGCCGGGGCGGGTCGTACGTCCAGCTCGCCGAGTGCGGTTCGGCCGCGACGCGGTAGACCAGCAGCACCTCCCAGGTGCCGTCGTCCCGGCGCCAGGAGTCCCACTGCACGCTCTCCTTGTCGGCGCCGCGCAGCAGCAGCCGCTCCGCCACCGCCTCACCGAGCTGCGGACCGGTGTTCTCGCCGGGCCGCCGCACCGGGGTCTTGCGGGCCCGCTCGGCCATGAAGGCGCGTTCGGCGAGCACCGGCCCCTCGAAGCGGCGCACCCGGTCGACGGGGATGCCGGCGAGCTGGGCGACCTCTTCGGCGGAGGCACCGGCTCTTATACGCGCCTGGATGTCCCGCGGACGCAGATGGCTCTCGACCTCGATCTCGATCTGGCCGAGGCGTGCACGGTCATTGCGGACGGCGGCGCGCAGCCGTTCGTCGATCGGAAGCGTGTACTCGGTGCTGTCCGCAGCTTTGAGCACCAGCCGTGTGCCGTCGTTGGAGACGGCCACGACACGCAGTTCGGGCATGGGGACCTCCCGGGTGGTGCCTGCCGACGTCACTCGCGTCGCTGCTTCCGCTAGTCGAGTGTGGCCTGCCCGGGTGCAGCCTGCCACAACATTGCCGAGTTGCCCGGCGTGTCGGGGCTTGGCCCTGAAACGCCGTTATGACACGGTTACCTGTTCGCCACGCTCAGTGACCATGCCGCTTGCTCTGTCACCGTTCACCCGTGCCGAGCGGCGGCGCCCCGGGGTGAGTGCCGCCTTCATGGCCCCCTCCCCTGGGTTCCGGGCAGCCGGACGGGAACCGGGGCCAGGGCTCGCCACAGTACTCCATTCGGACCACTGAGGTGGACCGCCGCGCCGCTGAACTTCTGGGCGCGCAACGGAGTTGGGTCGTCTTGTCGATCTCTCTACCTGGCACGCAGGTGGCAAGTTTCACAGATTCCCCAAAATCGGAACTTTTGGCTCCGCCGAATGGTCACTTCTCCATGCAAGATGGATCGAACGGGCTATCAAAGGTTGGAGATGGACGAAGAAACCGAAAGCGACACGAAGAAGAAGGAGAAGCGGATTGACCTGAGCATTGCTCAGGTAGCCGGCAGCGCGCTCGCTGCGGCGGTCGCCGCGTACCTCGCGGGCCGGCTCGGCGTCTACGGAAGCATCATCGGCGCGGGTGTGGTCAGTGTCGTGGCCACCACCGGCGGCTCGGTGTTCCAGCACCTGTTCCGGCGCACCGGCGAACAGCTCAAGGAGGCGACGGTCACCACCCGGCCGAAGCCACACCGCTCCTCCTCCACCCGCACTCGATCCACCGCCCCCGGCGCCCGGCAGGCCGAGCCCACGATGGTGCTGCCGACCTTCGACAAGGAGGGCACGGAGGACAAGGTCACCTCCGTCGCGGCCAGAACGAGCGGGTACGGCACGGCCCGTACGCAGCTGGTCCCGCGGGTTGAACAGGCCCGCCGCCGCGATCCGGCGGGCGCCCACCCCGCCCCTGGGGCCGATGACGCGACCCGGATACTGCGCTCCGCCGAGCCCGATGCGACCCGCGCACTACGTGTGGTGGACGGGACCGGCCCGGGGCGGCCCGCCGACCGGACGCAGCTGGTACCGCGTCTCGACGAGCGGACCATGGCGCTGGGTCAGGCCGCCGCCCGCCAGCCCGGAGTCCCGGCAGCGCGGCACCCGGCCGGCCCGCCCGAGGAGCTCAGCACCGCGACGTACGGCACCCGGCTGCGCGGCTGGAAGCGGCCGACTCTCGGTGCGCTCGCGGTCTTTGCGCTCGCCATGGGAGTGGTCACCGGCACCGAACTGATCACCGGGCAGACGCCGAGCGGCGAGCAGGGCACGACGCTGAGCAATATCACCCATACCGGGGGAGGCAGCCGGCAGCAGCCCCGCACCCCGCAGTCGCCCGGCTCCGGCCACTCCCCGGGTGACGGCAGCCGGCGCGGCAGCGGTGACCGGCCGAGCCCCGACCCGGGCAACTCGGGCGACACCGGCACCGGCCGGGAAAAGGACGGCGGCTCCCCGTCGCCGGACCCGAACCCGTCCGACGGCGGCAAGACCTCGCCGGACCCCGGCACGCCCTCGTCGCCGGATCCGTCGCCGAGCGGCTCAGCCGGGGACGGCGGCACCGGCTCCGGCGACGGTTCGACCGGCACCGGAAACCAGGGGGACCACCCGGACGAACAGCAGTCCGGCGCGCCGGACCCCGGCCCCGGCGCCTCCTCCTGACCCGAGGCGGCCGTCCGGACGAGGCGGACCCGCAACAGCTGCGGCCCGGTGCCCACCCCAGGGCGCCGGGCCGCAGCCGTCGCCGGTCAGTCCCCCAGGACCCGCCGCAGATAGGCGTTGGCGAACCGGCGTTCCGGGTCCAGCCGGTCGCGCACCGCGGTGAACTCCCCGAACCGCGGATAGGCGTCGGCAAGGTAGGCGGCATCGCGGGTGTGCAGCTTCCCCCAGTGCGGGCGTCCGTCGTGTGCCGTCATGATCCGCTCGGCGGCCGCGAAATACGCCTCGTACGGCGTCCCGCAGTACATGTGTACGGCGAGGTACACGGTGTCCCGGCCCGAAGCGGTGGACAGCGGAATGTCGTCGGCGGGCGCGGTCCGCACCTCCACCGGGAAGCTGACCTTGAAGTCCGAGCGTTCCACCAGAGCCTTGAGCTCGCCCAGCGCCGCCACCGCGGCCGCGCGGGGCAGCGCGTACTCCATCTCCACGAACCGCACCCGCCGCGGCGAGGTGAACACCTTGTACGGGATGTCGGTGTACGTACGGGCCGACAGCGCGCGGCTGGAGATTTTGGCGATGCGGGGTATGGCGGCCGGTACCGCCCGCCCGACGGTGCAGGCGAGCTGGAAGACCCCGTTGGACAGCAGCTCGTCCTCGACCCAGCCGCTCACTCTCCCGGGTGGCGCCGCCGGGCCCTGGCTGCGGTTGTTGCGCTTGGTGTTGCAGCTGCCGGTGTGCGGGAACCAGTAGAACTCGAAGTGTTCGTTCTCGGCGACCAGCTCGTCGAACCGGTCCGTCACCTCGTCGAAGGCCATCGGCTCCTCGCGCGCGGTCAGCAGGAACTCCGGCTCCACGGCGAAGGTCAGCTCGCTGATCACGCCCAGCGCGCCCAGGCCCAGCCGCGCCGCGGCGAAGACCTCCGGGTTCTCCTCGGCCGAACAGGTCAGGACCGAGCCGTCGGGGGTGACCAGTTCCAGGGCGGTGGTCTGGGCGGCGAGCGAGGCCGAGTCGCGGCCGGTGCCATGGGTGCCGGTGGCGGCCGCCCCGGAGACCGTCTGTTCCATGATGTCGCCCATGTTGGTCAGCGACAGTCCGTGCGCGGCCAGCGTCTCGTTGAGGCGCTTGAGCGGTGTACCGGCCGCCACCGTCACCGTGCCGGCCTCGCGGTCGACGGTGCGGATGCCGGTCAGTTGCTCGGGGCGGATCAGCAGCCCGTCGGTGGCGGCCGCCGGGGTGAAGGAGTGGCCGGTGCCGGCCGCCTTGACCGTCAGCCCGTCCGCGGCGGCGGCGCGGACCGCGGCCGCCAGCTCCTCCGTGCTCGCCGGGGCCACGCTCCGGGCGGGGCGGGCGGTGACATTGCCCGCCCAGTTGCGCCACGGCCCGGCTGTCGGACCGCGCCCTCCCGAGCCGCCGACGGCATTGCTGACTGCCATGGTGACGTCCCCTCCCTCCGCGCGGGCCGGCCGTGTTCGGCCGCCGTTGTGTGAGCGCATGATGTCAGTCACCGACGTGCCGTTCAGGCGGGGTGACGGGAATCACAAAGCCAGGGAATCGGCTGGAATCGCCCGGCTCCCGGACATGTCGTACCGCCGGTAACTCGCCGACGGGCGGGGCGGGTTCACACGGACCGGCGGGCCGGCGCCACGCGGGGCGGGCGGGCCCCGATCGACGGGACAGGTCCTAGGCGACGCTCTCCTCGCCCTGCCGCTCCGTGGCCGGACCGGGCCGGCCGGGCAGGCCGCCCGCCACGGCCGGGCCCGCCACCGGAGGCGACTGCGGGCGGAGCCTGCGGTAGCCCGCGAAAGCCACCAGCGCGGCGAGCACGCCCGCCGCCCCCGGCACCAGATAGCCGCGGGCGGCCCCGGCGGCGTCCACCACCCAGCCGGCCGCCGACGAACCGAGCGCGACGCCCACCGCCAGACCGGTGCTGGTCCAGGTCATGCCCTCGGTCAGTTTCGACCGCGGCACATGCTCCTCGACCAGCGCCATCGTGGTCACCATCGTCGGGGCGACGGACAGCCCCGCGACGAACAGCGCGACGGCCAGCAGCGGCAGTGAACCCACCAGCTGCAGTGGCACCATGCTCACGGCCATCGTGCAGACCCCCACCACCCAGCGGCGGGACGGATGGCCCTTGAGGTGCAGCAGCCCGAAGACGGCACCGGCCGCACACGAGCCGAGGGCGTAGACCGCCAGCACCAGGCTGGCCGCGGCCTTGTGCCCGGCCTCCTCGGCGAACGCCACGGTCACCACGTCGACCGCCCCGAAGATCGCGCCGGTCGACACGAACGTCACCACCAGCACCTGCAGTCCCCGCGAGCGCAGCGCCGACCCCTGGGCGTGCTGCTCACGCGGATGCGGCACCGGCTCCGTCGCACGCTGCGCCGTCAGCCAGAACACGCCGGCGGCCAGGAAGCCGGCGGCCAGCAGCGGACCGGCCTCCGGGAACCACGCGGTGGACAGGCCGATGGACAGGATTGGTCCCACGATGAAGCACGTCTCGTCGACGATCGACTCCCACGCGTACGCGGTGTGCAGCTCGCGCGGGGAGCCCCGGTAGAGCTCGGCCCAGCGCGCCCGGACCATCGAGCCGACGCTCGGCACACACCCGGCACAGGCCGCGAAGACGAACAGCAGCCAGTCCGCCCACCGTTGCTGGGCGCTCAGCAGCAGACCGGCGACCGCGGCGATCGACACCAGGGTGGCCGGGCGCAGCACCCGGCTCTGGCCGTGCCGGTCCACCAGCCGGGAGATCTGCGGGCCGAGGACCGCGGCGGACAGCGCGATCGTCGCGGACAGCGCGCCGGCCAGGCCGTAGCGGCCGGTCAGCTGGGAGATCATCGTGACGATCCCGATGCCCAGCATCGACAGAGGCATCCGGCCCAGCAGTCCGGCGGCGGAGAACGACTTGGTGCCGGGGCGGCCGAAGATGGCGCGGTACGGACTGGGCAACGGGGGTGCTCCGCCGGTGAGGACCGAAAAGATCGGTAAGGAATGACAGGGGCCGATACAGCTTACGGGCGGTCTGCCGTCGGCCGCCTCCGAATTTTCGCAACCTCCTCCGGCCCGTCGGCCCTCCCGGCGCCGGGACCTGCCCGCCGCACCCGCGGGAAGGGTGGCAGGATCGATGGCATGCCCGAACAGTGCGATCCCCGCCCTTATGACGCCCTGCTGCTGCTGTCCTTCGGCGGTCCCGAAGGCCCCGACGACGTCGTCCCGTTCCTGGAGAACGTCACCCGCGGCCGCGGCATCCCCCGTGAGCGCCTCAAGGAGGTGGGGCAGCACTACTTCCTGTTCGGCGGCGTCAGCCCCATCAACGCCCAGAACCGGGAACTGCTGGACGCACTGCGCAACGACTTCGCCGGGCACGGCCTGGACCTGCCCGTCTACTGGGGCAACCGCAACTGGGCGCCCTACCTGACCGACACCCTGCGCACCATGGTCCACGACGGCCACCGCCGTATCGCCGTCCTGGCGACCAGCGCCTACGCCTCGTACTCGGGCTGCCGGCAGTACCGCGAGAACCTCGCCGACGCCCTCGCCGCCCTCGGGGCCGAGGGTCTGCCGGTGCCGCAGGTCGACAAGTTGCGGCACTACTTCAACCACCCCGGCTTCGTCGGTCCGATGGTCGACGGCGTGCTGGCGTCCCTCGCCGCACTGCCCCGGGAGGTGCGGGACGGCGCCCATCTCGCGTTCACCACGCACTCCATCCCCACCGCCGCGGCCGACACCTCCGGCACACCCGCCGACCACACCCGGGACGGCGCGGGCGGCGCCTATGTCGCCCAGCATCTGGACGTGGCGCGGGTGGTCGCGGACGCCGTCCGCGCGGAGACCGGTGTGGACCACCCCTGGCGGCTCGTCTACCAGTCCCGCAGCGGCGCCCCGCACATCCCCTGGCTGGAGCCGGACATCTGCGACCACCTGGAGGAGCAGCACGCCGCGGGCGTTCCGGCCGTCGTGATGGCACCCATCGGGTTCGTCTCCGACCACATGGAGGTCAAGTACGACCTCGACACCGAAGCCACCGCCAAGGCCGCCGAACTGGGACTGCCGGTCACCAGGTCGGCCACCGTGGGCGCCGACCCGAGGTTCGCCGCGGCCGTCCGCGACCTCCTCCTGGAGCGCGCGGCCACCGAACGGGGCCGCACCCCGGAGCGCTGCGCCCTGGGCGCCCTCGGTGCCGGCCACGACCTGTGCCCCATCGGCTGCTGTCCCGCGCGCGCACCGCGCCCGGCCGCCGCCGGCGCCGACTGGCGGGGCCCGGCCGCCGAAGCCCCCGCGTAAACCCCTCCGCCCCCGATCACCGCTCGTCCGAGCAAGGAGCATCGTGCCCGACCCGCTGCACCCCGACGCCCCGCAGACCGATCCGGCGCATCACGAGGCGCTGTACGACGAACTTCTCGAACTGGCGCTGGAGGCCGCCCGCCGCGCGGGGGCGCTGCTGCGTGACGGCCGGCCCGCCGACCTCGGTGTGGCCGCCACCAAGTCCAGCCCCATCGACGTCGTCACCGAGATGGACCTCGCCTCCGAGAAGCTGATCACCGGCTTCATCGCGGAGCACCGCCCCGACGACGGCTTCCTGGGGGAGGAGGGCGCCAGCTCCGACGGCACCAGCGGCATCCGCTGGGTCATCGACCCCGTCGACGGCACCGTCAATTACCTCTACGGGCTGCCGGCCTGGTCGGTGTCCATCGCGGCGGAGAAGGACGGCGAAGTGGTCGTCGGGGTGGTCGCCACCCCGATGCGCGGCGAGACCTGCCAGGCCGTCGTGGGTCGTGGCGCGTTCAACAACGGCGAGCGCATCCGCCACCGGCCCGCGCCGCCGCTCTCCCAGGCGCTCGTCGGCACCGGGTTCGGCTATCTCGCCGAGCGCCGGGCGGCGCAGGCGGAGGTGGTGCGCACCCTGCTGCCGCAGGTCCGCGACATCCGGCGCGGCGGCTCGGCCGCGATCGACCTGTGTGATGTGGCCTGCGGCCGGCTCGACGCCTACTACGAGCGCGGTCTGAACCCCTGGGACCTGGCGGCCGGCGCCCTGATCGCCCGCGAGGCCGGCGCGCTCACCGGTGGGCGCCCCGGCCGGCCGGTCTCCCACGAGCTGACCCTCGCCGCCTCCCCGGCTCTCTTCGAGCGGCTCCAGCCCCTCCTGGACGAGCTCGGCGCCTGGCACGACTGACCGGACCGCCGTCCGGGCACGACAGCGCCCCGGCACCATCCCCTGGATGCCGGGGCGCTGTCGTTCCGTACGCCGGGGAGAGGTCAGGCGTTGCTGACCGCTCCGTACCGCACGCCGTGCTCGGTCGCCAGTCGCTGCAGGTCCTCGAGTTCTGCCTGCTCGACCTCGGCGAGGAAGTCATCGCCCGCAGCGCGGGCCCGGTCCAGATCGGCTTCGGTGTTCTCTATGCGCTGCAAAATGCCTGCGGTGAACGCGTCCATGTGCGCCCCCTCGTCGTGGGTCGGTGGGCACGGGGGTGTGCCGACGGGTGGGTCGATCGATCACGGCGTGGTCCCTGCGATGGATCAGTTCATGGCACGTAGCCGAAGCAACAGGGCGTGATCGCGGGTGTACAGCCGTCCTCCCCACACCCCACCTCAGGGAAACCTCAACCCTCCCAGGAATCATGTCCGTCGGGCGCCGAGGCCCGGGCTCTCCACCCCTCCGCACCCCTCTTACCGCCGGTTTATGGCTCTTCGGGGCAGGATGGAAGAGCTCTGAAGACTTTGTTGTGCCTGCCCGCAAGGGCCCTGAGGAAGGACTAGCGACGTGCGTGTTCTCGTCGTCGAGGACGAGCAGCTGCTCGCCGATGCGGTGGCCACCGGACTACGCCGGGAGGCCATGGCCGTCGACGTGGTCTACGACGGCGCTGCCGCCCTGGAACGGATCGCGGTCAACGACTATGACGTCGTCGTGCTGGACCGTGACCTTCCGGTCGTCCACGGTGACGATGTCTGCCGCAAGATCGTCGAGCTGGGGATGCCCACCCGTGTCCTGATGCTCACCGCCTCCGGCGACGTCAGCGACCGCGTCGAGGGCCTGGAGATCGGCGCGGACGACTACCTTCCCAAGCCCTTCGCCTTCACCGAGCTGACCGCCCGGGTACGTGCCCTCGGGCGCCGTACGACCGTCGCGCTGCCGCCCGTCCTGGAGCGGGCCGGCATCAAGCTCGATCCCAATCGCCGCGAGGTGTTCCGCGACGGCAAGGAGGTCCAGCTCGCCCCGAAGGAGTTCGCGGTGCTGGAGGTCCTGATGCGCAGCGAGGGCACGGTCGTCTCGGCGGAGCAGCTCCTGGAGAAGGCCTGGGACGAGAACACCGACCCGTTCACCAACGTCGTGCGGGTCACGGTCATGACGCTGCGCCGCAAGCTCGGCGAGCCCGCGGTGATCGTCACCGTCCCCGGCTCGGGATACCGGATCTGACCGGCGATGCCCTCCCTGCCCTCGTTCTCCAAGGCGGCCACCCCGCCGCCGCCCGTTCCGCCCAAGCCGACCTGGGACCCCAGGCCGGTCGATGTCCGTCCGTTCCCGTGGCTGCGGCCCACGATCCGGATACGGCTGACGCTGCTGTACGGCGGCATGTTCCTGATGGCCGGGATCGTGCTGCTCACGATCATCTACATGCTGGCCGCGGACGCGCTGCACGACGGCAGCGCGCTGCCGCTGAAGATCCTCGGCGGGAAGTTCCAGTCGACCAGTGACATCTGCGACCTGCCCACCGAGACGTCCGGGCAGCTGCTCCAGCAGGCCGTCGAACAGTGCCTGCAGCACCAGCGCGCGGTGGCCCTCAACAGCCTCCTCAACCGCTCCCTGCTGGCCCTGCTGGGTCTGACCATCGTGGCCTTCGCCTTCGGCTATGCGATGGCGGGCCGGGTGCTGTCGCCGCTGGGGCGGATCACGCGTACCGCCCAGCGGGTGGCCGGCTCCGATCTGCACCGCCGGATCGAGCTGGGCGGGCCGGACGACGAGCTCAAGGAGCTCGCCGACACCTTCGACGAGATGCTGGACCGGCTGGACCGGGCCTTCGAGTCGCAGCGGCGGTTCGTCGCCAATGCTTCGCACGAGCTGCGGACGCCGCTGGCGATCAACCGCACGCTGCTGGAGGTCCAGCTCGCCGATCCGGAGGCGTCCCCCGAGCTCGCGCAGCTCGGCAAGACGCTGCTGGCGACGAACGAGCGCAGCGAGCAGCTGGTGGAGGGCCTGCTGCTGCTCGCCCGCAGTGAGAACAAGGTCGTCGACAAGAAGCCGGTCGACCTGTCCGAGGTCGCGTCCCAGGCCGTCGACCAGACCCGTGAAGAGGCGCACAGCAAGGGTGTGGAGTTCCGCGGGGTCCGCCAGCAGGTCTTCGTGCAGGGCAACGGTGTCCTCCTGGAGCGCATCGCCCTCAATCTCGTCCAGAACGCGGTGCGCTACAACGTGCCGGAGGAGGGCTGGGTGGAGGTCACCACGGAGCCGCAGCCCGGCTGTGCGGTCCTGGTGGTCGCCAATACCGGTCCGGTGGTGCCCGCCTACGAGGTGGAGAACCTCTTCGAGCCGTTCCGGCGGCTGCGCACCGAGCGCACCGGCAGCGACAAGGGGGTCGGCCTGGGTCTGTCCATCGTGCGTTCGGTCGTGCGCGCGCACGACGGCACCATCACGGCCGAGCCCCGTGAGGGCGGCGGACTCGTGATGCGGGTCGTCCTGCCGCTCTGACGCAGGCCAGAGGGCGGTTGTACGCCCGCTGGAGCCACTGTGCGCCCCCGTGAGCAGTCGTCGGACATCTGTGCGTACGATCGCCCGTCTCGCGGCCGTACGCCGCTTCGCCTGCCGGTTTGACGAGAAGGGGGGTCGGCGTGGATCCTTCGCCGAGTTCGCTTTGCGCGGAATTGAACCGGTCCGCCCACCGGTCTGCGCGTGTGTGATGCCTCACAGACGCGAAATTCCGGCCATCTACGCTCCGTGATCGAAATGCCCGTCGGAATGCCGGGGAAGTCCGGGTTTCCGGGGGGTGAGATCACGGGAAGTAGAGGTGATGGGCTGCGCGAGGTGCGACATTCGGACCGTGTACGGTCCTGATCGCCATCCAAACCGATCACCTCTTCAGGGGTGCGGTTGGGTGTCGATTGAGTAACAGACCTTGATGTGAGGCAAAATCTCCGCCTCAGGTCGGGCACAAGTCCGGCCTCTCACGCGTTACGAGCGCTGAGACACCGCAGACACCCAGAGGGGGAGAGCGAAAATGGCTACGGATTACGACACCCCACGCAAGACCGACGACGATCTCAACGAGGACAGCATTGAAGAGCTGAAGTCGCGGCGGAACGACAAGTCCGCCTCGGCCGTCGACGTCGACGAGTTCGAGCAGGCCGAGGGCCTGGAGCTGCCCGGCGCGGACCTGTCCAACGAAGAGCTGGCCGTGCGCGTGCTGCCCAAGCAGCAGGACGAATTCACGTGCATGAGCTGCTTCCTGGTCCACCACCGCAGCCAGCTGGCCGCGGAGGACAAGAACGGGCAGCCGATCTGCCGCGACTGCGCGGCCTGAGACCGGTCTACGCCGTGGCAGGCGTGAACCCGTTCCGTAAGGGCTCCAAGGGCGTCAAAGGCTCGGCGGCCGGCGCACGATCACGCGAGGAAACCGCGCCCGTGCCCGCCGACCCGACCGCCCTCCCCGCGGAGCGGACGACCGGTGCACTGCAGTGGGGGCACCTCCCGCTCGAGCGAAGCCGAGAGCGGGGGAGAGGCCGCACGGCCTCGCTCGCGGCCATGGTCGGCCGTGGTGCCGGACGAACCGGCGGCAGGGTGCGGGCAGGGGTTGCCGCGATCGCCGACCGGATCATCGACACCGCCCCGCGGATCCCGGTCCGCGACCTCGCCACCCTGCGCGCCCAGTTCCCCGGACTGACCCCCGAGGACCTGGCCGACAAGCTCGTCGCGGGCGCCTGCAGGGGCACCGCCACCGTCGGAGCGGGCGTCGGCGCGGCAGCGATGCTGCCCGTACCGCCCGCCATGCCGGCCGAGCTGGCCGCCGAGGTCACCGGTGTGGCCTCGGTCGAGATCAAACTGATCGCCGAACTGCACGAGGTCTACGGGCTCCGGCCCGCGGGGAATTTCCGGCAGCGGGCGATGGCCTATCTGACGTCCTGGACGGAGGAGCGGGGCGTCGACATCGCCAAGCCGACCTCGCTGAACATCGCCCTCGGCGGGCAGATGAAGCGCGAGCTGCGTCAGCAGATCATGAAGCGCACGCTGCGCAACCTCCCCAACCTCACGCCGTTCATGGTCGGCGCCGCCGTCGGCGCGTTCATGAACCGCAGGGACACCAGAAAAGTTGCGGAAAAAATCCGTAAGGACCTGCGCACGAAGCAGGTCCCCTGGGACGCCCTTCCCGACTCCGCGCCGACCGCCCTGATGGGCATCGAACGGGCCGGAGAGACCCCGCCGCCACCGGGCGACTGATCCACGACCCCGCGCCGCCGGTCAGGCGCGTCCGGCCGCCAGCGCCGCCACCAGGCGCTCCGGCGCCCGCGTCGAGAGATAGGCGTACGGCGTCGGGTCCTGCGGATCGGTGATCTCCACCCGCACCGCGGTGCGGATATAGCCGCGCAGCAGCATGAACGCGCGGGCGTCGGCCTTGTGCGTACGCCACGCCATCGCCTCGTCCGCGTCCAGCGCCCACGCCTCGCCCAGTGCCGTCACCGGGATCTTCGCGTCGCCGGCGATCAGGGCACCGCCCACCACCCGGATCCGCACCGAGCCGTACGAGCTCACCGCCACCGCGGACAGCGCCGCTCCGCCGATCAGTCCGCCGAGCAACCAAAGCGTCCCCAGGGGGAGCAGCATCAGGGCGCAGGCGACGCCGATCAGCGCGGCGATCACCCACCAGGACCGGGGCGCGGTGAGGCGTTCTTCGTACGGCTGCATGGCTCCAGCTTGGCACGGCGGCGCGGGCCCCTTATGCGCGCGGGTAGGGTCTCCCCTCGTGAGTGGAACTGACGAACCCAGGGCGCGGCTGACGCCACCGGCGGACGCTGTCGCTCCGGTCCGGCATGCCGAGGCGCCGGCACCCGGAGAACTTCTCGGCGCGCACTACGACCGGTGCTTCGGCTGTGGCACCGGCCAGCCGCACGGCCTGCATCTGGAGGCGCGGGCCGGCGACGGCGTGAGCGTGTCCGCCGAGTTCACCGTCAAGGAGGCCCACCAGGGTGCGCCGGGGCTGGCGCACGGCGGGGTGCTGGCCACCGCGCTGGACGAGACGCTCGGCTCGCTGAACTGGCTGCTGCGGGTGATCGCGGTGACCGGCCGGCTGGAGACCGACTTCGTACGGCCGGTGCCGCTGGGCACGGTGCTGCACCTGGACGCGCGGGTCACCGCGGTGCACGGGCGGAAGATCTACTCGACGGCCGTGGGTCGCATAGGCGGCCCGGACGGTCCCGTCGCGGTGCGCGCCGAGGCCGTCTTCATCGAGGTGAAGGTCGACCACTTCATCGACAACGGAAGGACCGAGGAGATCCAGGCGGCGATGTCCGACCCGGACCAGGTCAGGCGAGCGCGTGCCTTCGAGGTGAACCCGTGAGTCAGGTACGGAATCCGGTGGATGTGCTGCTGCGGAGGCTGGATCCGGACGTGCCCGTTCCGTCGTACGGGCATCCCGGCGACGCGGGTGTGGATCTGGTGACCACCGAGGCCGCCGAGCTGGCGCCGGGGGAGCGCACCGTGCTGCCCACCGGTGTGTCGATCGCGCTGCCTGACGGGTATGCGGCATTTGTGCATCCGCGGTCCGGACTGGCCGCGCGCTGCGGCCTGGCGCTGGTCAATGCCCCCGGGACGGTGGATGCCGGGTACCGTGGAGAGATCAAGGTGATCGTGGTCAATCTGGACCCGCGCGAGAGCGTGCGGTTCGAGAGGTTCGACCGGATCGCCCAACTGGTCGTCCAGCAGGTCGAGAAGGTGCGCTTCCACGAGGTGGCGGAACTTCCCGGCTCGGCGCGGGCCGAGGGGGGATTCGGTTCCACCGGCGGTCATGCGGCGGTGGGCGGCTCCACGGGCGGGAATGAATACGCATCGGTCGGTGCCGACCGGGAAGGACAGTGACGTGTTCGGACGTCGCAAGAAGAACGAGGCTCCTGAAGAGTCGGTCGAGGACACCACGCTCGACGAGCACACGGTGAGCGACGCCGACGAGGACGAGGCGCCGCAGCAGCGGCTCAATCTTCCGCCCGCGCCGCGCCCCGACGGTCCCTGGGACGCGTCTGAGGTCTCCGAGCCCGGCGAGGGCCGGGTGGACCTCGGCGGGCTGTTCGTGCCGGGTGTCGAGGGCATGGAGCTCCGGGTGGAGGTCGCCGGTGACGCCATCGTCGCCGCGACCGTGGTGCTGCAGGACAGCGCCGTACAGCTGCAGGCCTTCGCCGCCCCCAAGAACGAGGGCATCTGGGGCGAGGTCCGCGAGGAGATCGCCACCGGCATCACCCAGCAGGGCGGGGTCATCGACGAGGTCGAGGGCCCGCTGGGCTGGGAGCTGCGTGCCCAGGTACCCGTACAGCTGCCGGACGGCACGAACGGTGTGCAGGTCGTGCGCTTCATCGGTGTGGACGGCCCCCGGTGGTTCCTGCGGGGTGTGATCTCCGGCCAGGGCGCGGTGCAGCCGCAGGCCGCGGGCGTGCTGGAACACATCTTCCGGGACACCGTCATCATCCGCGGCGAGGGCCCGATGGCCCCCCGCGATCCGATCGTGCTGAAGCTGCCGGACGACGCCCAGATGGTGCCGGACGGTGTGCAGCAGGACTCGGTCGAGCAGTCGCGCTTCGGCGGTGGCGTCGAGCGCCTGGAGCGTGGACCGGAGATCACCGAGATCCGCTGACACATCCGGCGGCCGGGCGGCGTGATGGCGCCCGGGTGACGGCTGGATCGTGACGGTCGCAAGGGCCCGTACTCCCCTATGGGGGGTGCGGGCCCGCTCCGTTTGTGCAGGTCAGGTCGCGACGCGTAGGAAAGTCGTCAAGGGAACGCCAATGGCCGTAAGGGAGCCGTCAACGGCGGTCACAGACGGCTGGAACGGCGCTTTGCTCTAGGGGTCCTGTCCTCCCCATTCCACTAGGAGCACACGATGGCCGATGTGGCCTTCGTCGTCGTCACGATCGCGGTCTTCGCGTTGGTGGCTCTCGTCGCCAAGGGGGTGACGAAGCTGTGACCGCGGAAAACATCGTCGGTCTGATCGTGGCCGTCGCCCTGCTCGGCTACCTGGTCCTCGCCCTCGTCTTCCCGGAGAGGTTCTGAGGTGTCGACTGCTGCTGCCGCAGCGGGCCACATGAGCCCCGTTCTCGCAGGCGTGCTCCAGCTGACAGCGCTCACCGCGGCGCTGGCCCTGGCGTACCGCCCCCTCGGCGACTACATGGCCGCCGTCTACAGCTCCCCCAAGCACCTCCGCATCGAGAAGGTCATCTACCGCTGCATCGGCGCGCATGCGGACGCCGGGATGCGCTGGCCGGCCTATCTGCGCGGCGTCCTGGCGTTCTCCGCGGTGGGGGTGCTCTTCCTCTACCTGCTGCAGCGCGTCCAGGGCGGTATGCCGCTGTCCCTCGGCTTCGCGTCGATCGGCCCGGACCAGGCGTTCAACACCGCGGCGTCCTTCGTCGCCAACACCAACTGGCAGTCCTACAGCGGCGAACAGGCCATGGGCCACGTCGTGCAGACCGCCGGTCTCGCGGTGCAGAACTTCGTCTCCGCCGCCACCGGCATGGCCGTCGCCGTCGCTCTCGTCCGCGGCTTCGCCAGGTCGCGCACCGGCGATCTCGGCAACTTCTGGGCCGACCTGGTCCGCGGCACCGTGCGGGTGCTGGTGCCGATCGCCGTCATCGGTGCCCTCGTCCTGGTCGTCTGTGGTGCCATTCAGAACTTCTCCGGCATCCACGAGGTCGGCCAGTTCATGGGCGGCTCCCAGCAGACCAACGGTGGCGCGGTCGCCTCCCAGGAGGCCATCAAGGAACTGGGGACCAACGGAGGCGGCTACTTCAACGCCAACTCCGCCCACCCCTTCGAGAACCCCGACGCCTTCACCAATCTCTTCCAGGTCTTTCTGATCCTCGTCATTCCCTTCGCGCTCACCCGCACCTTCGGCAAGCTCGTCGGGAACGTGAAGCAGGGGTACGCCGTCCTCGCCACGATGGGCGTCATCTGGCTGGGCTTCACGGCGCTGATGATGTGGACCGAGTTCGCCCACGGCGGTCCGGCCCTGCAGGCCGCGGGCGCCGCCATGGAAGGCAAGGAGACCCGCTTCGGCGTCGGCGGCTCCTCGATCTTCTCGGTGGCCACCACCCTCACCTCCACCGGCGCGGTGGACTCCTTCCACTCGTCCTTCACGGCCTTCGGCGGGGGCGTCCAGCTGCTCGGCATGATGCTGGGCGAGATCGCACCCGGCGGTGTCGGTTCCGGTCTCTACGGCATGCTGGTCATGGCGATCATCGCGGTGTTCATCGCCGGGCTGATGGTGGGCCGTACGCCCGAATACCTCGGCAAGAAGATCGGCACCCGCGAGATCAAGCTCGCCGCCTGCTACATCCTCATCACCCCGACGCTGGTGCTCGGCTTCACCGCTGTCTCGATGGTGCTGCCGGACGCGCTGGGCTCGATGCTCAACACCAAGGCGCTGGGCGCCGGTTCGCACGGCTTCTCCGAGGTGCTGTACGCCTTCACCTCCGGCGCCAACAACAACGGCTCCGCGTTCGCCGGCCTCAATGCCAACACCCCCTGGTACAACACCACGATCGGTCTGGCCATGCTGCTCGGCCGCTTCCTGCCGATGGTGTTCGTGCTCGCACTGGCCGGCTCGCTCGCCGAGCAGAAGCCGGTCCCGGAGACCGCGGGCACCCTCCGTACCGAAAAGCCGCTGTTCGCCGGGCTGCTCGTCGGCACGATCCTGATCATCACCGGTCTGACCTACTTCCCGGCGCTGGCCCTCGGGCCGCTGGCGGAGGGTCTGTCATGACCGCCCCCGTGAAACCGGAGGAGCCCGGCTCCATGTCCACCGCCACTCCGACCCGTGCTCCGCACCAGGACGTCCCCAGTGGGCACAAGCCCGGCGACGGCCGTGTGGGCGGCGGTCTCTTCGACCCCAAGCAACTGATCACGTCCCTGCCGGACGCGATACGCAAACTCGACCCGCGGGTGATGGTCAAGTCGCCCGTCATGTTCGTGGTCGAGGTCGGCTCCGTGCTGACCACGATCTTCGCCTGTACGACTCCCGCCGACTGGTTCGGGTGGGCGATCGCCGCCTGGCTGTGGCTGACCGTCCTCTTCGCCAACCTCGCCGAGGCGGTCGCCGAGGGCCGTGGCAAGGCGCAGGCCGACACCCTGCGCAAGGCCAAGACCGACACCGTGGCGCGCCGTCTGAGCGGAAGCAGCGAGGAGCAGGTGCCCGGCACCGAGCTGCGCATCGGCGACCTCGTCGTGTGCGAGGCCGGCGACATCATTCCCGGTGACGGCGATGTCGTCGAAGGAGTGGCATCCGTCGACGAGTCCGCCATCACGGGTGAGTCGGCCCCGGTCATCCGCGAGTCCGGCGGTGACCGCTCCGCTGTGACAGGCGGTACGAAGGTGCTCTCCGACCGCATCGTCATCAAGATCACAACGAGGCCCGGCGAGACCTTCATCGACCGGATGATCAACCTCGTCGAGGGCGCCGCACGGCAGAAGACCCCCAACGAGATCGCTCTCAACATCCTGCTCGCCTCGCTCACCATCGTCTTCCTGCTGGCGGTCGTCACCCTTCAGCCGTTCGCGATCTACGCGGGCGCCGAACAGACCATGATCGTGCTGCTCGCACTGCTGGTCTGTCTCATCCCGACGACCATCGGTGCACTGCTCTCGGCCATCGGCATCGCCGGTATGGACCGTCTCGTGCAGCGCAACGTCCTGGCCATGTCCGGCCGAGCCGTCGAAGCCGCAGGCGATGTATCGACATTGCTGCTCGACAAGACCGGCACCATCACCCTCGGCAACCGCCAGGCCGCCGAGTTCGTCCCCGTACACGGCACCACCGAGGCCGAGGTCGCGGACGCCGCCCAGCTGTCCTCGCTGGCCGACGAGACGCCCGAGGGCCGCTCCATCGTCGTCCTCGCCAAGGAGAAGTACGGACTGCGCGAGCGGCACCAGGGCGAACTGACCGGGGCCGACTGGGTCCCGTTCACCGCCCAGACCCGGATGTCCGGTGTGGACGTCGACGGACGCAAGATCCGTAAGGGTGCGTCAGGTGCGGTCATCACCTGGGTCAAGGAGCGCGGCGGCGAGGTCGCGGAGGACGCTGACACGCTCAGCAACGCGATCTCGCAGGCCGGTGGCACCCCGCTGCTGGTCGCCCTGGAGGACGAGCGCGGCCCCCGCGTCCTGGGAGTCATCCACCTCAAGGACGTCGTCAAGGACGGGATGCGCGAACGGTTCGTCGAACTGCGCAAGATGGGCATCAAGACCGTCATGATCACGGGTGACAACCCGTTGACGGCCAAGGCCATCGCCGATGAGGCGGGTGTGGACGACTTCCTCGCGGAGGCCACGCCCGAGGACAAGATGGCGCTCATCAAGCGGGAGCAGGCCGGCGGCAAGCTGGTCGCCATGACCGGTGACGGCACCAATGACGCGCCCGCGCTGGCCCAGGCGGACGTCGGCGTGGCCATGAACACCGGTACCTCGGCCGCCAAGGAGGCCGGGAACATGGTGGACCTGGACTCCAACCCGACCAAGCTCATCGAGATCGTCGAGATCGGCAAGCAGCTTCTGATCACCCGGGGCGCACTGACGACCTTCTCGATCGCCAATGACGTCGCGAAGTACTTCGCGATCATCCCGGCGATGTTCGCGGTGGCCTACCCCGGCCTGGACTCCCTCAACATCATGCGGCTGTCCAGCCCCAGCTCCGCGATCCTCTCGGCGATCATCTTCAACGCGCTGATCATCGTCGCGCTGGTGCCACTCGCCCTCAAGGGCGTGCAGTACCGGCCGGTCAGCGCCGACCGGATGCTGCGCCGCAACCTCGCCGTCTACGGACTGGGCGGTCTGATCGCACCGTTCATCGGCATCAAGCTCATCGACCTGCTCATCACTCTCCTCCCCGGAATCGGGTGACCGCCGTGAACAACTCCGTACGCAACACCGCCCGGTTGATCGGTGCGAGCCTGCGTGCCCTGCTCGTACTGACGGTGGTCTGCGGGGTCATCTACCCGCTGGTGGTCACCGGAGTGGCGCAGGCGGCGTTCGCCGGCAAGGCCAACGGGTCCGAGGTGAGCTCCCACGGCAAGGTCGTCGGCTCGTCGCTGATCGGCCAGCGCTACGACAAGGGCAAGGACAAGAACGGCAATCCGGTCCCGGACCTGAAGTTCTTCCAGCCGCGCCCCGCGGCGGGGCTGGGCAGCAACAGGGCCAACGGCGTCAACACCCGGTACGACCTCCAGGTCTCCGGCGCGTCCAACCAGGGCGCGACCAATACGGACCTCGTCAAGGCGGTGAAGGAGCGCAAGCAGTGGGTCGCCACGACGTACGGCGTCCCCGAGGCGAAGGTCCCGGCGGATGCCGTCACCTCCTCCGGCTCCGGACTCGACCCGGACATCTCGCCCGCGTACGCGCAACTGCAGGCCGACCGGGTCGCCAAGGAGAACCACCTGCCCGGTGGCACGGTGCATGAGCTGGTCGAGCGCCACACCGACGCCCGCATCCTCGGTTTCATGGGTGAACCACGGGTGAACGTACTGGAGTTGAACATCGCGCTGAAGGACCTGGTTCAGGGGCAGGCCAAGAGCTGAGCGCACCGGGTGCACAGGGGCGGCCCCTGGAGGATTTCTCTCCTCCAGGGGCCGTTTCTCTTGCGTTCCTCTCCTTCGGGACCTGAACCACCCGTCGGGGCAAGGCGGTTGATTTCCCACCGCCCTGACGCCAGGTCTTGACGGCACGGTGGCTTGCCCTTACGTTCGCCAGCCATCGCAGGTGTTCATGTCAGCGCCTGTTGTTCATGTACGAGAACAGCTCCCGTCTTATCGAGCATCTCGACAGGAAGGCACCCACCCCCCATGCGCAGAAAGCTCACCCTCGTCGTCGGCGCGCTGCTCGGCGCCCTGACGGCAGGCCTGCTCGCCGGCGCCCCGTCCACCGCGGCGCCGGCCGCCTTCACCCACCCCGGCGTCCTCGTCGGCACCGCTCAGCTCGACTTCACCCGCGGCAAGGTCAACTCCGGGGCCCAGCCCTGGAAAAACGCCTTCGACACCATGAGGGCGAGCAGCTACGCCTCGCTCTCGCGCACACCCAAGCCCCGCGCCATCGTCGAATGCGGCTCGTACTCCGACCCCAACTACGGCTGCACCGATGAACGCGAGGACGCCCTCGCCGCCTACACCCTGTCGCTGGCCTGGTACATCACCCGCGACAGCAAGTACGCGGACAAGGCGATTCAGATCATGGACGCCTGGTCCGGCACCCTCAAGGACCACACCAACAGCAACGCCCCCCTGCAGACCGGCTGGGCCGGCTCCTCCTGGCCACGCGCCGCCGAAATCATCCGCTACACGTACAACGGCTGGCCCAAGGACCGCGTCGACCGCTTCGCCGGCATGCTGCGCACCGTCTACCTTCCCAAGGTGATCAACGGCTCCCGGAGCAACGGCAACTGGGAACTGAGCATGATGGAGGCGGCCGTCGGTATCTCTGTCTTCCTTGAGGACAGGGCCTCGTACGACAAGGCCATCGCCACGTTCCGCGCCCGGGTGCCCGCGTACATCTATCTGAAGTCCGACGGCGATCTGCCCAAGACCACGCCCGGCAGCGGGCTGGACACTCGCGACAAGATCGTCAAGTACTGGCAGGGCCAGTCCACGTTCGTCGACGGCCTCACCCAGGAAACCTGCCGCGACTTCACCCACACCGGTTACGGCCTGTCGGCCATCTCGCACATCGCCGAAACCAGCCGCCTCCAGGGCCAGGACCTTTACCCCGAGGTCGCCGACCGGCTGCGTCATGCACTCGGCTTCCAGGCCACCTACGAACTGGGCACCGCCCCGCCGTCATGGCTGTGCGGCGGCAGCATCAAGCGCGGCCTGGGTCCGGTCACCGAGGTCGGCTACAACGCGCTGCACAACCGGATGCACCACGACATGGCCAACACCCAGAAGCTGACGGATCGGCAGCGGCCGGCCGGTTCCAACAATCTCTTTGTCGGCTGGGAGACCTTGACCCACGCGGAGAACCCGAGCTGATGCGGAGCTGATCCGGACCGGCTTCGGCACGGACGTGGCGTGCGGGCGAGGCGGGTCGAGAGGGCTCTCGCCCGGCCGCCCCCGCGCGTCACCACACGTCGCCGTCGCGCCAGTCGCAGGTGAGGTCGGTGTCGAGGGTGAGGGGGGCGGCCGCGGTCGGGAGGACGTAGATGCAGCCGTCCTCGTCCGCGGTGCGCTGGATGCCGTCCGGGGTGAGTGCCCAGGACCGGCCGCGCCACAGCTGCCAGCCGCGGGCGGCGTAGAAGGAAGCGGCCTCGTCGGCGGCGCCGAGCGCGCCGAGGTCGTAGCCGCCGCGTACGACCCGCTCCAGGGCGCCCATCATGGCCGCGCCGTGTCCGCGCCCGCGCCGGTCCGCGCGGACGCCGACGCCCTCCACGTAACCGCAGCGCAGTGCCCGGCCGCCGTGCAGCAGACGCCGCTGGACCACGGACGCATGCCCGATCAGTTCGCCGTCTTCGTGGACCAGGGCGTGCAGACCGCCGAGTGAGTGCTCCCAGTCCTCCGCGGTCATGTCGTCGAAGACGTCGTAGAGGAGGGTGCGGGCCGCCTTGAGGGTGGCGGTGTCGAGATCGGCGGTGTGGGCGAGACGGACGTCGGTCATGCGGGGCGCCGTCGGATGTGCCTCGGTCATGTGGGTCATGGTCGCAGTCGGCCTGTGGCCCAGCGATGGCATTTTTCCGGCCATGGTTCACCTCCCTCCCGCCTCCCGTATCAGAGTCGCGTCAAGACCGGACGCCAAGGCGCCGCCTGTGCCTTTTGTCCACTTGTCCCGTCGGTAGGCTCGCAGCAGGTTCAGCCCGGTGGGGGCGGCTTTCACGTAAGACAATGGGGCCATGGCACGCGGCAAGCTACGGATCTATCTCGGCGCGGCACCGGGCGTCGGTAAGACGTACGCGATGCTGTCCGAGGCGCACCGGCGCGTGGAGCGGGGCACGGACGTCGTCGTGGCGTTCGTCGAGCATCACGGCAGGCCCCGTACGGAGGTCATGCTGCACGGGCTGGAGCAGATCCAGCGCCAGGAGCTGGAGTACCGCGGCACGGTTTTCACCGAAATGGACGTGGACGCGGTCCTGGAACGCCATCCGGCCGTGGCGCTGGTCGACGAGCTGGCGCACACCAACGTCCCCGGCTCGCGCAACGGCAAGCGCTGGCAGGACATCGAGGAGCTGCTGGAAGCCGGGATCGATGTGATCTCGACGGTCAACATCCAGCACCTGGAGTCACTCGGGGATGTCGTCGAGTCCATAACGGGTGTGCGGCAGCGCGAGACCGTGCCGGACGAGATCGTCCGCAGGGCCGACCAGATCGAGCTTGTCGACATGTCGCCCCAGGCGATCCGCCGGCGTATGGCGCACGGCAACATCTACCAGCCCGACAAGGTGGACGCCGCCTTGTCCAACTACTTCCGGCCGGGCAACCTCACGGCGCTGCGCGAGCTGGCGCTGCTGTGGGTCGCCGACCGGGTGGACGAGTATCTGCAGGAGTACCGGGCGGAGCATTCGATCCGCTCCACCTGGCAGGCGCGTGAGCGCATCGTCGTCGGACTGACCGGCGGGCCGGAGGGCCGTACGCTGATCCGCCGCGCGGCGCGGATGGCGGCGAAGGGGTCGGGCAGCGAGGTGCTCGCCGTCTACATCGCCCGCAGCGACGGGCTCACCTCGGCCTCGCCCAAGGAACTCGCCGTCCAGCGGACCCTGGTGGAGGACCTGGGCGGCACGTTTCATCACGTCATCGGGGACGACATACCCGGCGCGCTGCTGGAGTTCGCGCGCGGGGTCAACGCCACCCAGATCGTGCTGGGCTCCAGTCGCCGCAAGGCCTGGCAGTACATCTTCGGGCCGGGGGTGGGGGCGACCGTCGCCCGCGAATCCGGGCCCGATCTCGATGTGCACATCGTCACCCACGAAGAGGCCGCCAAGGGCCGCGGGCTGCCGGTGGCGCGCGGCGCGCGGCTGGGGCGGGCCCGGATCATCGCCGGCTGGCTCGTCGGCGTCGTCGGACCGGCCCTGCTCTCGCTGCTGCTGAGCGGCATGGTGAACGGCCCCGGGCTGGCCAACGACGTCCTCCTCTTCCTCTTCCTGACGGTCGTCGCCGCGCTGCTCGGCGGGCAGCTGCCGGCCCTGGCATCCGCCGCGGTCGGCTCGCTGCTGCTGAACTTCTACTTCACGCCGCCCACCCACACCCTCACGGTCAACGACCCCAAGAACATCGTCGCCATCGTGATCTTCTTCGCGGTGGCCGTCTCGGTCGCCTCCGTGGTGGACCTCGCCGCCCGCCGCACCCATCAGGCCGCCAGGCTGCGCGCCGAGTCGGAGATCCTGTCGTTCCTGGCGGGCAGTGTGCTGCGTGGCGAGACGACCCTGGATGCCCTGCTGGAGCGGGTGCGGGAGACCTTCGGCATGGAGACTGTGGCGCTGCTGGAGCGCGCCGGCGACGTCGACCCGTGGACCTGCGCGGGCCGGGCGGGCGGTGACCACGGCACGCCGCTGATGCGCCCCGAGGACGCCGATGTCGACATGCCGGTGGGCGACCACATGGCGCTGGCGCTGACCGGCCGCGTGCTGCCCGCGGAGGACCGCAGGGTGCTGGCCGCGTTCGCCGCCCAGGCCGCCGTCGTGCTGGACCGCCAGCGGCTGGTGGGCGAGGCGGAGCGGGCCCGGGAGCTGGCCGAGGGCAACCGCATCAGGACGGCACTGCTGGCCGCGGTCAGCCACGATCTGCGGACCCCGCTGGCGAGCATCAAGGCCTCCGTCACCTCCCTGCGCTCCGACGACGTCGCCTGGTCCGAGGAGGACGAGGCGGAGCTGCTGGCCGGCATCGAGGCGGGTGCCGACCGGCTGGATCACCTGGTCGGCAACCTCCTGGACATGTCCCGGCTGCAGACCGGCACGGTCACCCCGTTGATCCGCGAGATCGACCTCGACGAGGTGGTGCCGATGGCGCTCGGCGGCGTACCGGAGGGCAGCGTCACCCTGGACATCCCCGAGGAGCTGCCGATCGTCGCCGTGGACCCGGGGCTGCTGGAGCGCTCGGTGGCCAATCTCGTCGAGAACGCCGTGAAATACAGCCCGGACGGTGCGGTGGTGCTGGTCTCGGCCAGCGCGCTCGGTGACCGGGTGGAGCTGCGGATCGCCGACCGCGGGCCGGGGGTGCCGGACAGCGCCAAGGACCGGATCTTCGAACCCTTCCAGCGCTACGGTGACGCTCCGCGCGGTGCCGGCGTGGGCCTCGGGCTGGCCGTGGCGCGCGGTTTCGCGGAGGCGATGGGCGGCACGCTCGCCGCCGAGGACACCCCCGGAGGCGGGATGACGATGGTCCTCACGCTCCGGGCCGTGCCCGGCCGGCCGGCGGTCAGGCCCGACCTTCCGGCCCAGGCCACGACATGAGCCGGGCCGCACGGACCACTCCCACCACACGCCCGGCGGGCCCGCCCCGCCGGCCGACGACACCACGAGGAGAACGCCAGTGAACCGGGTGCTTGTGGTCGATGACGAGCCGCAGATCGTCCGCGCCCTCGTGATCAACCTGAAGGCGCGCAAATACGAGGTCGACGCCGCCCCCGACGGGGCCACCGCGCTCAGACTCGCGGCCGCCCGCCACCCCGACGTCATCGTCCTCGACCTCGGTCTGCCCGATATGGACGGTGTCGAGGTGATCAAGGGGCTGCGCGGCTGGACGCGGGTGCCGATCCTGGTGCTCTCCGCCCGGCAGACCTCCGACGAGAAGGTGGAGGCGCTGGACGCCGGCGCGGACGACTACGTCACCAAGCCGTTCGGCATGGACGAGCTGCTGGCCCGGCTGCGGGCCGCGGTGCGCAGGGCCGAGCCGACCGGACCGGCCGAAGACGAGGTGATCGTGGAGACGGAAGGTTTCTCCGTCGACCTCGCCGCGAAGAAGGTCAACCGCGGTGGCCGGGACATCCGGCTGACCCCCACGGAGTGGCACCTGCTGGAGGTCCTGGTCCGCAACGCGGGCCGGCTGGTCAGCCAGAAGCAGCTGCTCCAGGAGGTCTGGGGCCCCTCGTACGGCACCGAGACCAACTATCTGCGGGTGTACATGGCCCAGCTCCGCCGCAAGCTGGAGAGCGATCCCTCGCACCCGAAGCACTTCATCACGGAGCCGGGGATGGGGTACCGCTTCGAGCAGTGAGGGCAGCGGGCCGCGACCGGGATCGGGCACCGCGGCGGGGCGCGGCTTTGTGAGGCGGGTACGAACTCCGTGAGCGGGCCGTGATCTCGCGACCTGGCCACCGGTACGCTGGGTTTATGAGTGCTGGGACCCGTTCCGAGAAGCCGGCCGGCCGCTTCCGCCGGTTGCTCGACAGGCTGTCCTCCTCCGAGGAGGAGCTGCAGTCCGCCGAGCTGCAACAGGATGCGCAGGACGCGGGGTGCACCCGTATCTGCGACTGTGACGACCGGCAGATAGTGAAGGTCACCGGCACCCTGCGGCATGTCACGCTGCGGCCGCGCGCCGGTGTGCCCGCGCTGGAGGCGGAGCTGTTCGACGGCTCCGCGGCGCTCGACGTGGTGTGGCTCGGACGCCGCTCCATCGTCGGGATCGAGCCGGGCCGTAAGCTCATCGCCTCGGGCCGGGTCTCCCTGAGCCACGGACGCCGGGTGCTCTTCAATCCGAAGTACGAACTCCGACCGCTCGGACAGGAGTAGCCGGTGACGTCTCACGACCGACCGACCACTGACGCGGATGCCGACCCCGACGCCTCCGCAGGCCCCCCGACCGACTCGCCCGACCCGGGCGCCCAAGGAGCCGCCGACAACAGGAAGGTGACCGAGGCGGCGCTGTTCGAGGCGTTCGGCGGCGTACGCGGCATGGTGGAGACCGTGGTCCCCGGCCTGCTGTTCGTCACGATCTTCACGATCAACAAGGACCTGCACATCTCGGCGATCGCCGCGCTGGCCGTCTCGCTGGTGCTGGCGGCGGTCCGCCTGATCCGCAAGGACACCGTCAAGCACGCCTTCAGCGGCGTCTTCGGGGTGGCCTTCGGCGTGGTCTTCGCGATGATGACGGGCAACGCCAAGGACTTCTACCTGCCGGGGATGCTCTACACCCTCGGACTGGCCCTCGCGTACATGATCACCACGCTCGCTGGTGTCCCGCTGATCGGACTGATCCTGGGGCCGGTGTTCAAGGAGAACCTCTCCTGGCGCACCCGCAACCCGGGCCGGAAGAAGGCGTACGCCAAGGCCAGCTGGGCCTGGGGGCTGATCCTCTTCGCCAAGTGCGCGATCCTCTTCCCGCTGTACTGGTGGGCGGACACCACCCAGCTCGGCTGGGTGCTGATCGCGCTGAAGATCCCGCCGTTCCTGCTCGCGGTCTATCTCACGTGGATCTTCCTGGCGAAGGCGCCGGCGCCGATCGACGTCTTCGCCGAGATGGAGGCGAAGGAGAAGGCCGAGAAGGAGGCGGAGGAGCGGCGCCGCGGCGAGCGCGAGGTACTCGACCGGGTCGCCGACGACCTCTTCCAGGGCATGGCGTCCGGGGCCGCGACGGAGGCCGACGACGAGCGGCCGCGCCGGGCCCGCCACCGCCGCTGACGGACCGGCGGACGGCACGCACACACCAACGCCGGACGCCCGTACCGAGATCGTCAGCGGTTCGCCCGGGGACCGGGAGTTCGTCGCCGCCTACC
>NZ_JBSHAW010000026.1:0-13604 GCF_053611685.1 Streptomyces sp. NPDC054786
GGCCTCGGGGGCGGCGAAGACCACCGCGTAGGAGGGGGGTGGGCTCCCGTCGACCGCCCCCACCCCTCCTCGCTGCTTCCCCGGGCCGGTCAGCCCCCGGCCGCCGCCAGCAGCACCGCCGAGTAGTTCTTGCGGGCCGCCGTGTCGTACTGGAGCGCAATGTGACCGGCCGCCGAGGTGACGTCCCGCCACAGTCGCTGGAGCGGTGCGGACTCCCCCAGGCCACCGGTGCCCGCCGCACGGACCAGCAGGCCGACGGCGTCGGTGCACAGCTCCGCGGCGAAGGTGGCGTTGCGCTCGTTGCGGGCCATGTGCTCGGGCGTGAAGCGGCGCTCGTCGAGCACCTCGGCGTTCTCCTCGACGAGGTGGCGTGCGGCGTCGATCCGGCCGGAGGCCCGGACCAGCAGCAGCTCGTTCGACGGGTTGCGACGCCGGCCGGTCATGGTCGCCGCGCTCGACGCCAGCGCGCCGGCGGCGGCCCCGACGACCGGCGCGATGAAGGTCAGTCCGCCGACGGCCTGGAACGGCACGTTGTGAGCGGCCACATCGGAGTCGGCACTGCGGCCGGCCAGCATGTCGGCCCGGTCGAACGACAGATGACCGGGGACGGCGACCCCGTCCACCGACACCGTATGGCTGCCGGTGGCGCGCATCCCCACGTTGTCCCAGGTCCGCTCGACGGTGCAGACCGCGCGCGGCAGGGCGAAGAACCGCATCAGGGGCGGCCCGTCGCCGCCGTCCGGGCCGCCGGCCACCGTGGCGCACACCAGCACCCGGTCGGCGAAGTCGATGCCGCTGACGTAGGCCCAACGGCCGGAGAGCCGCCAGCCGTCGCCGTCGGGCACCGCACGCCCGCCGGGCATCAGCGCGGTGGCGATCACCGGGTCCGGGCTCGCTCCCCAGACCTCCTGATGGCCGCGGGCGGGCAGATGGCTGGTGAAACGGGCCGAGTAGGCGCTCAGCGAGGCACACCAGGCGGTCGCCGCGCAGGCCTCCCCGATCGTGAGGACCGCGCGGGTCAGCTCCGCGAACGTGCCCTCGGTGCCGCCCCGGGAGCGGGCCACGAAGTGCCGGGCGAAGCCCGCGCCGCGCAGGGCGTCGATGACGTCGGGGGAGAGCGTTCCGGTGCGGTCCGCCTCGGCCGCGTGCTCGGCCGCGAGGATGCGCACCTTCTCCGCGGCCGGGACGAGCCCGGTGTCCAGCTGTGTATCGGCAGGCATCCTCATGTCCTCCTGTGATGACGGGCCTCGCGGTGCGGTGACCGGTCGGGTGCGGGGGCGGGCCGGGGGGGGCGTCACCCTCCCGTCGAGCCGGAAGGGAGCTTGACGACACCGCCTAGAGGTCGGCTGCACCGGCCCTGGACCTCGGCCGGGGCGAAGGCAACACGGCGGCCGGGACCGGCGCGGACGGAACCGGCGAGGCCCCGGACCGCGCCGTTGGGGTCCGGGGCCTCGGAAGGCAGGGGCGTACGGGGTGCTGGCGTCCCTGCGCGGTGGCACGGCGCGCCCTGGGGTGGTGGACGCACCGCGCGCCACACGGCGGCGGGGCACCGCCGCGGGAGCGGGTGGGCGGACGGAAGAGGCGGGCCGGGGGAAGCCGGCGGCCGCTCGGTCCCGTCTGCCGGTGGCGGTCAGATGGCGCGGGCGAACCGCTCCAGCGTCTCCCCCGGGCTCGGCCCGTCCAGCGCCTTGAAGATGCCGAACGCGCCCTCACCGTGCCGGTGCAGCTTGACGTGAGCCAGCTCCACCTTCGTGGTGCGGTCGTCGACGGCCGTGAAGTCGACCTCGATCTCGCTCGCCCGCTCGTCGTCCGGGATCGACTGCCAGTGCCCGTCGATGCGCCAGGTCATCACGAGGCGGCGCGGCGGGTCCCACTCCAGGACCCGGCCCCAGGCGATCTCGTTGCCGTCCACGTCCCACTCGTAGTAGCGGCCGCCGACGCCGGGTTCGAAGGCGAGGCCGGCGCGTTCCTTCTTGACGAGGATGTGCGACGGCGGCCACCAGTCCGCGGGCCGCTCGGTGAACACCTTGAAGCAGTGCTCAAGTGTGGCCGCGACCGTCACCGACTTACGTACGTCCGGGATCGTCTGCGGCGGGGTCGGTGCCTGTGTCTGCTCGGGCACGGCTCCTCCTTCATGTCCTTCGTGGCTGGGCGCACCCGCACGCTGACCCGCTCGCCTCGACACCACGTCGAGTCCCGCTCGACCCACCGCCGTACGCCTGCCCGCCCGTGCTCTCCCCCGCCCGCGACCGTCCGCCGCGCTCCAGAGGCAGTCGAGACGCGCGCAAGGCCGCGCCGCCACCGTCGGCAGTCCGCGGCCACGACAACGGGAGAGCACCATGACTGACGCACCACGACGAGTCGCCTTCGTCACCGGCGCCACCAGCGGGATCGGCCTGGCCGTCACCGAGCTGCTGGCCCGTCAGGGCAGTGCCGTGTTCGGCGTGTCCCGCGGCGAGGAGAATGTGCACAGCACCGTCAAACGACTGCGCGCGGAGGGGCTGGAGGTCTCCGGGACCACCTGCGACGTCTCCTCGCCGGAGCAGATCCGCGCGGCGGTGCGGCAGGCCGTCGATACTTACGGACGCATCGACATCCTCGTCAACAACGCGGGCCGCAACGGCGGCGGCGAGACCGCGAAGATCGACGACGCGACCTGGCTCGATGTCATCGACATCAACCTCAACAGCGTCTTCCGGGTCACCCGCGAGGTGCTGACCACCGGGCGGATGCAGGACGGCGGCTGGGGCCGGATCATCAATATCGCGTCGACCGGAGGCAAACAGGGTGTGGTGCTGGCGGCGCCGTACTCCGCCTCGAAGCACGGCGTCGTCGGCTTCAGCAAGGCCGTCGGCCTGGAGCTCGCCAAGACCGGCATCACCGTCAACGCGGTCTGCCCCGGTTTCGTCGAGACGCCGATGGCACAGCGCGTACGCCAGGGCCACGCCGAGTACTTCGGCATCTCGGAACGGGACGTCCAGGACAAGTTCGAGGCCAAGATCCCGACCGGCCGCTATGTCACCCCCGAGGAAGTGGCCGGCCTGGTCGGCTATTTGACCACCGATGCCGCCGCCTCGGTCACCGCGCAGGCGCTCAACGTCTGCGGCGGACTCGGCAATTACTGATCCGGCACCCCGCCGCGGACGACAGAGACGGAGCCCCACCGATGACCGACCCCGGCACCACCCTCCTGGACCATCCCGACACCGCCACGTTCCGGGCGGCCATGGGAACGTTCCCCACCGGCGTCACCCTGCTGACCCAGGGCTGCGGCGACCGGACGATCGTGATGACGCTCAACAGCCTCGCCTCGGTCTCCCTCGACCCGCTGCTGATCCTGGTGTCCGTGAAGAAGGACGGACGGATGCGGCCGAGGATCCGGCGCGGCGGCGGCTACGCCGTCAACGTGCTCGGCGAGCAACACCACTGGCTCTCCACGGAGTTCGCCCGCCCGGACCGCCCCGAGGGACAGCGGGCGATGGCCCGTATCGGCGCCGTCGAGGGCACCACCGGCAACGCTGTCATCCCGTCCGCCGTGGCCGCCTTCGAATGCCGGCTGGACACCGAGTACGAAGCCGGCGACCACGTCCTGCTGATCGGCCGGGTGGTGGCCGTGCACCGCGCGCCCGACGAGGCCCGCCCGCTCGTCTTCCACCAGGGCCGCTACACCCGGCTGTCCGGCACCCAGGAGACCGCGTGAACGCCCCCGCGGCCGCCGGCACCGCCACGGCCCGCACCCCCCGGCCGGCGGCCGGCGCACCCACGCTGCGGGAGCTGGCCGACGGCGTCTTCGTCTACGAACAGCCCGACGGCGGCTGGTGCCTGAACAACGCCGGAGTGATCACAGGAGGCGGCCGGTGCGTCCTCGTCGACACGGTCGCGACCCGCGCCAGGGCCGAGCGACTGCGCGACGAGGTGACGCGCGTGGCGCCCGGCGGCCCGGACACCGTGGTCAACACCCACTTCCACGGCGATCATGTCTTCGGCAACTCCCTCTTCACCCCCCGCGCCACCGTCATCTCCCATGAGGGGACCCGCGGCGACATGGCCGAGTCGGGGCTCGGCCTGTGCCGGCTGTGGCCGGACGTCGACTGGGGCGAGATCACCCTCGCCCTCCCCGATCTGACGTTCACCGAGCGGCTGACCCTGCGCGTCGGCGAGCTGCACGTCGAGCTGCTCCATGTCGGCCCGGCCCACACCGCCCACGACGTGGTCGTCTGGGTGCCCGAACGCCGGGTGCTGTTCACCGGCGATGTGGTGTGGTCCCAGGTGACGCCCTACGTCCTGATGGGTTCGGTCGCCGGCTCCCTGCGTGCGCTGGAGCGGCTGCGCGCCCTGGGGCCGGAGACCGTCGTCCCCGGCCACGGCCCGGTGGCCGGGCCCGGGATACTGGACGCCACGGAGGACTATCTGCGCTGGCTGGCCCAGCTGGCCGAGGACGGTCTGCGCGCCGGCCGCACCCCGCTGGAGACCGCCCGCGCCGCCGATCTGGGCCGCTTCGCCGGTCTGGTGGACGCCGAGCGTCTGGTCGGGAATCTGCACCGCGCCTACGCCGAGGCAACGGGCCTCGCGCCCGGCGCCCGTATCGACGTCGCGGCCTCGTTCCAGGAGATGGTCACCTTCCTCGGCCGCCTCCCGGCCTGCCACGCCTGACGGCCGCTCCCCCGGGCGCGCGGCCGCCTGCGTGCACATGTGTGAGGGCGGTGGGAGATCTCCCACCGCCCTCACACATGTGCACCTCCCAAGTCCCCTCCGTGCCTGCCGTTGCCGACGCTCCTGCCGTACCGGGAGACGTGCCGTCAGACGGCGGCCGGGCTGTCGCGGTGGATCACCCGTGACTGCGTCAGCAGCTGCCCGTCCCGTCGCACCAGCACATCCTCGACCGTGAAGGTCGGTTCGAAGGTCACGACGCCCGCCCGGTCGGTCCGGGTGACCAGGGAGTAGTACGACACCCTCAGCTCCTCACCCGTCGGGTCGACGGGCTCGATCAGCAGGTGGTCGAACCAGTGCCGCACCGCGATGTCGCGGTAGCGGGGCAGGGCCGCGCGCATACCGGCGACCATGGCCTTCCGCCCCTTCGCCAACTCGCCGTTGGCGTGCAGCACTTCACCGTCCTCGGTGAATGTCTCGGCGAAGCCCTCGATGTCCAGGGCGTCCACGCGGCGCATCTGGCGCGCGTAGAAGGTCCGCACCTCGGCGTAGAGGTCCCCGGTGACCTGACGTTCCGTTGTCCGTACCACCTGCGACACGGCTGCTCCCTCCGCTGACCGCCGGCCGCCACGGACGGCGACCGGGCCACGGCCCACTCTTCCGCCCGGGGCTGCAGTACCTCTCCAGCGCCGCTGGAGCTCGGCGGCCGTCGACCGGCAGCTCCGCCCGGAACCCGGCACGCGGCACGCGGCGATCGGACGCGGGCAGGCTGCGGTCGGGACGAGAGGAGGCCGGCGGGTGGAGGCCGGGGAGAGGAGGCCGGGGAGCAGCGAAGGAAGCACGCCAGGCCGGGCGGACAGATGGCCCACCCGATACTGCATTCACTGGGCCATTGGTACCGTCACGAGTCCCCAGGAAGCTCGCCGCCCCGTGAGGAGGCCGTTGCACCATGGCCGTGGATGCCCTCGACGCCAAGATCCTCCGGCTGCTGCTGGAGCAGCCGCGCACCAGTGTGCGGGAGTACGCACGTCTCCTCGGCGTCGCCCGGGGAACCGTCCAGGCGCGTCTGGACCGCCTCGAACGGGACGGTGTGATCACCGCCTACAGTCCCCTGCTGTCCCCCGCCGCGCTCGGCCATCCCGTGCTCGCCTTCGTTCACATCGAGGTCACCCAGGGCCATCTGGAGGAGGTGGCCGACGCGCTGGCGGAGGTCCCGCAGATCATCGAGGCGTTCTCGACGACCGGTGGCGGGGATCTGCTGACCCGGGTGGTGGCACGGGACGCGGCGCATCTGGAGGATGTGATCCAGCGGCTGATCAGCCTGCCCGGCGTGGTCCGTACCCGTACGGAGGTGGCGCTGCGCGAGCGGGTGCCGCATCGCATGCTGCCGCTGGTCGAGGAGGTCGGCACCGCCGGGTCGCGATGAGCCGGCCGCTTGGCATGCTGGTGGGTATGAGCACCTCCCCCGCATCCCGGGTCACGCCCGCCCCACCCGCTCCGGTGATCTTCGATCTCGACGGCACGCTGGTGGACAGTGAGCCCAACTACTACGAGGCGGGGCGCCGGCTGCTGGCCGGGTACGGTGTGCCGGACTTCAGCTGGGAGCACCACACCCGCTTCATCGGCATCGGCACCCGCGAGACCCTGGAGATTCTCAGCCAGGAGTTCGGCATCGCCGCGCCGCTCGACGAGCTGCTGGCGGGCAAGAACCGTACCTACCTGGAGCTGGCACGGGCGCACACCGAGGTCTTCCCCGAGATGCGCGCGTTCGTGGAGCGCCTGTCGGCGGCCGGGCACCCGATGGCCGTGGCATCCGGTTCGTCGCGGGCCGCGATCGAGGCGGTGCTGGCCGGTACCGGGCTCGATGCGCTGCTGACCACGGTCGTGTCCGCCGAGGAGGTGGCGCACGGCAAGCCCGAGCCGGATGTGTTCCTGGAGGCGGCGCGCCGGCTGGGTGTCGATCCTGCCCGCTGTGTGGTGCTGGAGGACGCGGCGCCCGGCGCGCTCGCGGCACACCGGGCGGGAATGCGGTGCATCGCCGTCCCGTATGTGCCCGCCACCGCCGACGACCCGGCCTTCGCGAGCGCCGGGCTGCTGTTCAAGGGCGGTCAGGGGGAATTCACGGCGCGGGCCGCATACGACTGGCTCGGGCAGCCGGTCCGGTCTTCCCCCTGACCGGGGAGGGTCACTCCAGGTCGAGGGACTTGCATTCGGCGGCGAGATCGCCGGCGCAGAGCAGGTCGGTCCGGACGGTGCCGTCGCGGACGACGGTGTCCTTCATATTCTTCCTGGTGACGATCTGCGCCTTGAACAGCTGGGCGGGGACAGCGGACTTGCTGTTGCTGTGTGCGGTGTCCGACGTCAGGGACTTGATGCTCTTGCCCCGCAGCAGACGGAAGGCGATTTCGGCGGCGGTTTCGGCCTCCGGCCTGACTTCCTTGTAAATGGTGAAGGACTGGGTACCGGCTATCAGCCGCTGCAGCGCGGGGAGTTCGGCGTCCTGGCCACCGACCGGCACATTCTTGACACCGGCCGACTTGAGCGCCGCGGCGATACCGCCCGCCATACCGTCATTGGCCGAGTAGACCGCGTCAAAACCCGCGGCACCGTGGGCGTTGATGAAGTCGGTCATCTCCTTCTTGGCCGTCGCGGCGGACCAGTCGGGGATGTCCTTCTCATAGACGATCTTACGGACCTTGCCGTCGAGGACGTCATGGGCGCCCTTCTTGTAGGACGGCGCATTCGGGTCGGTCGGCGAGCCGTTCATCATGACGACGTCGGAAGCGGCGGCCTGGGAACCGAGAGCGGCGAGAAGCCCCTGCCCCTGGAGCCGGCCGATCTTCTCGTTGTCATAGGAGACATAGGCCGCGACATCGCCCTCGGCGAGCCGGTCGTACGCAATGACCTTGACGCCCTTCTTGGCAGCCGAGTCCACCCAGTTCTTGGCCGCCGCGGCGTCGACCGGGTCCAGGATGATGACCTTGACGCCCTTCTTCACCAGGGCGTCGAACTGTCTCTTCTGGTCGTCGACCTTCTGCTCGGCATTGTGGTAGTCGAGCTTGCATTCGAGGCAGAGGGACGCAACGCGCGAGGAAATGATGCGGCGGTCGAACTTCTCGTACCGGGCGGCCTTGCTCTCCGGAAGGAGCAGCCCAATGGAGTCCTTGCCGGCACCGGCGTCCTGGTGATCACTTCCACAGGCCGCCAAGGGCGCTGCGAGCGAGAGCGCCATTGCGCCGGTGAGCGCGCGCCGCATTATTGCATTCATTCCCGGTACCTCCAAAGGGGCCGCCTGACCGGCCCAGAACGGGTGAATTGAACGTCATCTCCGGCCCTACCGTCAAGAATCGAAGCAATAACGATGTGGGAGTGAGCCGTGAGTTGACTCTCTGAACCCCCGCCGCTCGGCAGGTGTTCCGGCCGGACCCGAAACGGTCAATTCATTCCGGAACACTCCGTAACGCTCCGGTTCTCACCCCTGCCACTTCGGCGGCGGGAAGCGGGCGGACACCGGGCTCCGCGCCGCCGACTGTCCATCAACCAGGGCATATCCCAGTGGAGTTGGCCACCGTATCGGGCGTCGGCCGCACCCGCGGGCACCTGCTCGGCCTTTCACCGCGCCTGCCGGATCGCGGGAAGCGCGAGAAATAGATGCCGGGCACAGCCTTCGGGGATGACCAGGGAGCCGGGCCGGGAATTGGTCAAGACCACTCAGAACGGGGCCGACGGCGTCGCGGCGGCGACGGCGCCGGCCGCTTTTCCCGGCACCGCAACCAAATACGGCGGCAGAAATGGGGAATCCCTGGGAATGTCTTTAGCTTAATTTTTTGAGCCCGAGTCCTCACCATGAGAACCCGGGCCATGACGATCTCTGACCCGCTTCGCTCACTGCGCGCGGCCCGGCCGGCACGTCCGGCGCAGCCGCACCGGGTCAGCCCACCCAGCCGCCCGTGAGGCCGAGCACCGCCGAGCCGTCCAGGTCGGTGAGCTTGGTGCCGGTGAAGCCGCGTGCCCAGTCCGACGTCTGGATACGGAACGCGGGCCGGTCCGCGGTGAGCGCCTCCAGCACGGCCTCAGCGGCCTCGGCCGGGGTCTGCGCGCTGCCGAGGAACTGGGCGACGGTGCGGTCCAGGTACGCCTGCAGCGCGTCCGCGTAAGGACCCGCCGCGGCGACCTCGCCCGCCAGGTCCACCCCGATGTTGTTGACGAATTCGGTCGCCACGGCGCCGGGCTCGACGACGAAGACCGTCACGCCGAGCTCCGCCGCCACCGGCGCCAGGCTCTCCATGTAACCCTCGACGGCGAACTTGGCCGCGCAGTAGGCCTCGTTGAAGGGCTGACCGACGACCCCGCCGACGCTGGTGACGGTGATCAGACGGCCGCCGGAGGCGCGCAGATGCGGCAGCGCCGCCTTCGAGACCTGAAGCACACCGAAGAAATTGACCTCCATCACCGTGCGCACCTCGGCAACGGTCTCGTTCTCCAGCGTGCCGAGGTGCCCGGCACCCGCATTGTTGATCACGGCGTCGAGACGGCCGTAATCAGCGATCACTCCGTCGACCGCCGCGGCGACAGAGCCCTCGTCGACGACATCGAGCTGTCGGACATCGAGCTCCACCCCCGCCTCCCCGGCCGCCTTGCCCAGGGCGTCGGCGCGGCCGGTGTCGCGCAGCGTGGCCACGACCTGCCAGCCCGCCTGCGCCGCGGCGACGGCGGCAGCCAGGCCGATGCCGGAGGACGTGCCGGTGATCAGAACAACCTTGGAAGACATGGCAAACCTTTCGGCCCCGTGCGACGGAGCAATTTACGTGCGTGTACACACACCATAGACATTGTGTGTACGCACACGCAACCGGTAGCCTTGCGGTATGGCAAAAAGGAAGCTCACCCAGGCCGAGATGCCCGTGGCCGACCACGCTTTCTACGGGCTGGTCTGGGCCGGAACCGTCCTCACCGAACGCGTGGACCGCGCCCTGAGCAAGGCCCACGATCTACCGGTCTCCTGGTTCGAGGTGATGCTCTGGCTCGCCTCCAGCCCGGACCCGGTCCCGGCCTCCGTGCTCGGCAACAGCACCATGCTCAGCCGCAGCCAGGTCTCCCGTGTCGTGGACGCCCTCCAGAGCCGCGGGCTGGTCACCCGCACCCCGTCCGCACGTGACGCACGCTCCGTCGAGGTGTCCCTCACCCCGGAAGGCCGCCGGCTCTTCGAGGAGGCCGATGCCACCCGCCGCTCATGTCTGGCCCCGGTGTTCACCGATCTCCTCGACCAGGAGGACCTCGAAGCGCTGAGCACGGTGTGGCAGAAACTCAAGGCCAACAAGGACGGCTGACGACGGCCCGGGACTGCCTCACGGATCAAGGCGGGCCGGGCGGAGCCGCCGGCGCCTCAGTGCGCGATCGTACGGGCGATGTCCAGGGTGAGTCGCTGCCAGGGGTCGCGCGGGTCACGCGTGGTGAGCTCGCCGATGCGGCGCAGCCGGTAGCGCAGTGACTGGGGGTGGAGGCCGAGTCTCCGGGCGGCGGCGGTCGCGGAGCCCGTGTCCAGGTAGGTGGTGAGCGCTTCCATGAGGTGCCGGCGGCCGGGCTGGACGAGCGGGCCGAGGATCAGTCGGCTGATCTGTTCGGGAGTGGTGGCGGGTCGTCCGCCGAGGAGCGCCAGCACCTGGGCGTCGCCGTCCGTCAGGACCCGCGCGGGGTGGTGGGCGTGCGCGGGTGCCGTCTCCAGGGCGTCGGCCGCCAGACGGTAGGCGACGGCGATCCGGTCCGGGCTCTCCCCCGAGATGGCACAGCCGCGCAGGCCCCGCTCGCCCAGGGCCCGGGGCACGGCCCCACCGGCCGCGGCGGGCAGCAGCAGGACGACGCGTGAGCCCCGGACCGTCGCCAGCGGGGTGTCGCCACCGTGGCCGTCGAGCGAGGCAAGGAGCCCGAGGGCCGCCTCCTGCGTCACGCCGGCGCCGTCCGCGTCGGCGGGCTCCGCCACCAAGAGGCAGTAGGGGTCCGGGAGTTGTCTGCCCAACCGGGCGGCCCGGTCGGTCAGCGCGCCGATGGAGGCGTGCCGTCCCGCGATCAGGTCGTCGAGGAGCAGCCGCAGCGCCCGGTCGCGGTCCGCGGTGAGATCTTCGCTGGTGGCGGTGTAGGCCGTGGCCATCTCTTCGGAAAGGGTGTCGAGGGTGGTCAGCGCCATCCGCGCGAGCGCGAAGGCGTCCGGTGCGCCGGGCGGGGGTGTGGCGGCCGCGACCTTGTCGGTCATCACCGTCGCCGCGACCCGGTAGGCCCGCAGGACCGCCTGCATCGGGCGACCGTCCGCGGCCCGCGCCGCCGCGATACCGCGGAACCTGCGGACGTCGGCCGGGGTGAGTGCGCTGTCGGTGGCCCAGAGATGCAGCAACCGGTCCAGCGCCCAGGCGGCGATGGCCCGCACCTCGTGGAGGCGGCCGTCATCGAGGGCGGCATAGGCCGGGACCTGCTCGCGCACGGCGGCGACGATCGTCGCGACCACCCTGGGGTCGGCGAGCAGCTGCTGCCGGACACGCTCCCGTTCCTTCATCACAGGGTGATGATTCCACCCGCGTGTTGTGCGCATCGCGGTGGACGGGTGTTGTCACTGTCGCCAGGATCTCGGTGAGCACGCAGTCTCAGCGACGAGAGGCGGGACGTACGGATGGCGAAGCACTGGGCGGACTTCCAGTACGAGATCTATCTCCACGGCATGACCGGCGCCGTACCGCGGCTGCCGACCGATCTGACGCGGCTGGAGGAGCTCGCCGAGCGGCGCCTCGGCCCCGGCCCGGTCGGCTATGTGGCGGGCAGCGCGGGCACCGGCAGCACCGCCGACGCCAACCGGGCGGCACTGCACCGCCGGCGGATCGTCCCGCGGATGATGCGCGAGGTGCACGAACGCGATCTGTCCGTGGAGGTGCTGGGGCGGGCGCTGCCCGCGCCGCTCGCGCTGGCGCCGGTGGGCGTGCTGTCGATCATGCATCCGGAGGCCGAGCCCGGCGCCGCACGAGCCGCCGCGGCCCAGGGCGTTCCGTACATCCTGTCCTCCGCCTCCAGCACCCCCATGGAGGAGGTCGCCGAGGCGATGGGCGACGGGGAGCGGTGGTTCCAGCTGTACTGGGCGAAGGACCGCGAGGTCACCAGGAGCTTTCTGAACCGGGCGAAGGCGGCCGGATACACCGCACTGTTCGTCACCCTCGACACCCCGCTCCTCGCCTGGCGGCCGCGCGATCTCGACCAGGCGTATCTGCCGTTCCTGCACGGCGTCGGCACCGCCAACTACTTCACCGATCCCGCGTTCCGTGCCGGGCTCGCCAAGCCGGTGCAGGAGGACCCGAACGCGGCCGTCATGCACTTCCTGGGGATGTTCGCCGACCCCGCCAAGACCTGGCCGGACCTGGCGTTCCTGCGCGAGAACTGGGACGGCCCGATCGTGCTCAAGGGCATCCTGCACCCGGAGGACGCCCTGCGCGCCGCCGAGGCCGGCATGGACGGGGTGGTCGTCTCCAACCACGGCGGCCGCCAGGTGGCGGGGTCCGTCGCCGCCGCCGATGCGCTGCCCCGCGTCGTCGAGGCGGCGGCCGACCGGCTCACCGTGCTCTTCGACAGCGGCATCCGCACCGGCGACGACATCTTCAAGGCGCTGGCCCTGGGCGCGAAGTCGGTGCTGGTGGGGCGCCCGTACGCCTATGGGCTCGGCCTCGACGGCCAGGCGGGCGTCGAGCATGTCATCCGCTGTCTGCTCGCCGAGCTCGACCTGACCCTCGCGCTGTCCGGGCACTCCCGCCCGGCCACGCTGACCGCCGACGACCTCATCAAGGAATCCGCATGACCACCTCGCCGGACCCCTCCCCCACCACGGAGCCGCACACCGTGCGGAACGTCCTCGCCGTCGTCTCGCCGCATGTCGGAGGCCGCGCCGCCGGAGCCGGGCTGGCCGGCCTCTTCCCCGGGCAGACCCGGGTCACCGTCGTCGAGACGACCGACGAGGACCCGGCGGCGCTGCGCGAGGCCCATCTCCTCATCACCGGCCTGGCCCCGGTCACGGCCGGACATCTCGCCGCCGCACCGGATCTGGAGCTCGTCCAGTGCGCCAGTCACGGCTTCGACTACGTGGACCTGGAAGCGGCGCGTGAAAGGGGCATCCCGGTCTGCAACATCGGCTCCAGCGGCGCGGAGAAGCAGAACGTCGCCGAGCAGACCTTCGCCCTGATGCTCGCCCTGGCCAAGCAGCTGGTCCCGGCCCACACGGCGCTCGTCGAGGCCGACTGGGCGCTGCCGCGCCTGCAGCGGTCCATCACCGAGCTGTCCGGCAAGACGCTCGGCATCGTCGGTCTCGGACACATCGGCGAGGAAGTCGCCCGCCGGGCCGCCGCGTTCGACATGGACATCGTCTACGCCGGGCCGAAGCCGGTCGCCCCGGAGACCGCGGCCCGCCTCGGTGGCGCCCGCCATCTGAGCCTCGACGAACTGCTGCGCACCTCCGACTACATCACCCTGCACGCCCCGCTCACCGACCGCACCCGCCACCTCCTCGACGCGGAGCGCCTGGCCCTCCTCAAACCCACCGCTTTCCTGATCAACACCGCCCGCGGCGCCCTCATCGACCAGGACGCCCTCGCGGACGCCCTGGCCGCCGGCACCCTCGCCGGGGCCGGTATCGATGTCTTCGACCCCGAACCGCCCACGGCGGCCCTGCGTCTGCTCAAGGCCCCGAACGTGGTGCTCTCCCCGCACGTCGCGGGAGTCACCCGCGAGACGCTGGTCCGTATCGCCCTCGCCGCGGTCCAGAACGTCATCGAGCACCTGGAGGGCAAGCCGCTGCGGGACGTCGTCTCGTAACGGCACGCGCCACGGCCGCCCACCGCCGGGGGGTCCCCCCCCACCCGCCGAAACCCCGCGCGGGCGGGGGCCGCCCGGTTGGCAATGCCCATCCGGTGCGACCCCCGCCCCCC
>NZ_JBSHAW010000026.1:13614-139726 GCF_053611685.1 Streptomyces sp. NPDC054786
TGCGGGAGCAGCCGGATGCCCATGCCCCTTCGGGTCCTCGCCCCGCCGCCCCCCGGCTTCCGCACACCGCTCTTTCCTGCATTCCAGCCATTGTTCGGCGCATCGGTGACGTACCGGTCCGGCTCTGTTGTGATCACCATGGACCGTCTCGCCGATCAACAGGAAAGGCCGGTGCACGCTCGTGGAACCCCGTGGACGCACCCGTTGGGCGATGGGTGGGCTGCTCGCCGGAGGCATCCTCGTCAACTTCCTCGACCGCACCGCGATATCGGTGGCGAGCTCCTCGATCGCCGACGACTTCGGGCTGGACCTCCAGCAACTCGGTGTGGTCCTCTCGGCCTTCACGTGGTCGTACTGTCTGGTCCAGTTACCCGCCGGTCTGCTGGTGGACCTCCTGGGCGTCTCGCGGCTGACCCGGATCGCCTCCGCGTTGTGGGCCGTTGCCGGGCTGCTGACCGCGGTGGCCGGCGGGGTGGGCCCCATCATCGCGGCCCGGCTGCTGCTCGGGGTCGCCGAGGGGCCCTCGATGGTCGGCGCCTCCAAGGCGACCGCGGCGTGGTTCCCGCTCGGCGAGCGCGGCAGGGCGACGGCGATGTTCGACGGCGCCACCAAGCTGGCCAACATGGTGGCGTTCCCCGTCCTGGCGTTCGTGATGAGCGAGTGGGGCTGGCGGGCCGGGTTCCTGTTCACCGCCGTGGTCAGCGCGCTGTTCACCGCGGTGTGGTGGTGGGGGTACCGGGACCCGTCCGCGTACCGGTCGCTGGGTCCGGCGGAGCGGGAGTTCATCCTCAAGGGCGGGGCCCGGGACGTCGACCGGGGCGGGGCGGAGCAGTTCCGCGTGGCGCTGCGCTCCGGCAGGATCTGGATCCTGTCGTGCGGTTTCGCCTGTTACGGCTACACCATCAACATCGTGCTGACCTGGATGCCGGAGTTCCTCCAGCGGGAGTTCCATGTGCAGCTGCTGCAGTCCGGCTTCTATTCGATGATTCCGTGGGCGGTGGCGACGGTGGCCGAACTCATCGTCGGAGGCTGGCTGGTGGACCGGCTGGTGCGCCGGGGCCACCATCCGTGGACGGTCCGCAAAACGGTTCTGACGTGCGGGCTGGCGCTCGGCGCGGCGATCGGCGCCGCCGGGAGTGCCGGGTCACCCGCCGTCGCCGTCGTCTGGATGTCCGTCTCCCTGGCGGGGCTGGCCATTGCCGCGCCCGTCGCCTGGGGCCTCCCGGGGCTGCTCGCACCGCCGGGGACGGTGGGGGCGGTCAGTGGACTGATGAACTTCCTCAATACGGCGGCCACGGCCGGTGGTGTGCTGCTCACCGGCCGGCTGGCGCAGGTGACCGGATCGTTCGACGCACCGTTCCTGTTCGCGGTCGCGGTGCTGGCCTGCGGGGTGGCGCTGTACTGGCTGGCGCTGCGCCCGGCCGCGGTACCGGACGCCGGCCCGGCCCGGCAGCTGCACCGAGTCTGAGGTCCTCGGCAAGCCTCCTTGTGCTTAGGCAACGCACCTGCACATGATGGGCAGTTGCTGTGTCCGTCATCACAGATTCGACACCTGGCGCCCGGGAATCCCTAGTATGGGTGGGCAGTTCTCGGCAGGGGGTGTGGAAAGCAGCTATGCACACTGTCGGCCCTCTCCCGCTCAGGCCTGACACAGCGCCAGGGCACCCCCAGCAGTCGCCGGAGCTGACCGATCCTGCCCCAGACACCACCACTTCAGCGTCGAGTGCCGCTGCGGTCGAGGTTCGCCGCCGATGAACGAGGTAGCTGTCTTAGCGTCTTGCCTGGCGCGATTATCCTGGCCGCCGGAACGGCTGGCCCGGGAGATCAACAAGCGGTGCGGTAGCGGCACCATCAGCAGCAAGGCCCCCTACAACTGGTTGAAGGGGGCCTGCCCCCGGCGCCGGCTGCCGTACATCGTCGCCAAGATCTTGTCCGACCAGCTCGGCGAGCCCATAGCGGTCGAAGCGCTGTGGCCCCAGCACTTCCCCGCGGCACCGTCACCTCAGCGCATCCCCGCTCAACGGCGCCCCATGACGTCCGTGCCGCCGCCGGCCGCCCTGGATCCGGTCACCGCCTCGGTGGACTGGCTGGTGGCCGACGACGCGCCGCCGCCCTCCCGGACGCGCGGCGAGGAGGTCCCCGAGGTCGCGGTCGAGGTGCTGACCGTCAGGATCCAGCAGTTGCGTCAGCTGGACGACAGCTGCAGCAGCGGGCTCGTACTGGACTGGGCGCTCCAGGACCTGCAGTGGGCGAAGAAGCTGGCCGCCACCTACTCCTATGACACCTCGACCGGTCTGCGACTGCACCGGATCATCGCCGAACTCGGCCAGCTCACCGCCTGGTTGACCGCCGACCAGGGCATGGACGAGCTGAGCAATACCCGCTTTCTGAGCGCCCTGAGCGCCGCACGTGCCGCCGGCGACCGGCCGCTCGCCGCGTACATCATCTCCTGTATGAGCTACCGGGCCGTCTGGGCCGGGCGGACGGAGGAGGCGCTGCGTCTGATCCGGATCGCCCGCAAGGGATCGGCGCAGGAGGACATGGGCATCGGTCAGGCGCTGCTGGCCACGCGCGAGGCCAGAGCCCGTGCGGGCCTCGGCGACGAGGCGGGCTGCCGGCGCGCCCTGGACGAGGCCGCCGAGCTGAGCCGGGCCGGCCGGCCCTCGTCCGAGCCGCCCTGGGCCTACTGGCTCACGCCCGCGGTCATGGTGGCCGATGCCGGGCGGGCCTGGCTGGAGTTGGGGCGTCCCCAACAGGCGGAGTGGCATCTCGCACACGGGATCGACCTGCTCCAGGGCAGCCAGCCGCGCAACCTGCTGCTGCACAGCACCTCGCTGGCCGAGGCACGACTGGCGCACCGCGAGGTCGACGGTGCCGCGGAGGCCGCCGCGGAAGCGCTGACCCTGGCCGAGAACATCAGCTCGCAGCGCGCCCACTCCCGGCTGATGGCTCTGCGGCAGCGATTCGTGCGATATGACAGTGCGGTGGCGCGCGAGATCGTGCAACGGGCCGACGATCTGCTGGAAGTGGATCGGACACGGGCGGCGTGCTAGACGGTGAACCCCGAGGTGTGTCAGTGAGCGCGGGCGGTCAGCGTGTGGACGGCCGGCCGGCCGGTGCGGCGGTGGCCGGGAACGCGCCGGCCAGGGCGCGGAACCGGCGCGGAACACCGACCGCGGCTGTGGCCGGGAGCCGGCCGCCGTGCCGCGGTGACGCCTTCGGCAGGCCGTCGGCCCACACCGGCGGTGCAGTGGCACGGGCACGGGTCCTGGTCGTCACACACTGAAGGACGGCCCCTCCCGCCGCGCGCCCCTCGGCGGGACCCCCAGACCCGGAACGGCATCCAGGAGAACAGGAACATATGCGAGTCACCCACGAGGCACCGCTTGCCCCGATGACGACGCTGGGCCTCGGCGGACCGGCGGCGGCTCTCATCGAGCTGCACGACCCCGCGGACTTCCCCGAGTTCGTCGCACTGGCCGACAGCTTCCCCGGCGAGCCCGTCTGTCTGGGCGAAGGAAGCAATGTGCTGGTCAGCGACGCCGGATGCGACAGCGCCGTGCTGCGGATGAGCACCAAGGGCGTACGCATGGCCGGGAGCACCGCCGACGGACGGGTGCTGGTGGAGGTCCAGGCCGGTCATCCGCTCGCCGATCTGGTCGAAACCACCGTCGCCGAGGGCCTCACCGGTATGGAGATGCTGGTGGGCATCCCCGGGACCGCCGGCGCCACACCGGTGCAGAATGTCGGCGCCTACGGCCAGGAGACCGCCGACACCTTGGTGGAAGTGACGGCATGGGACTGGACGTTGCGCCGCACGGTCACCATGGATGCCGCGGCCTGCGGGCTGGGCCACCGCACCAGCGTCTTCAAGCGCTCCCGCCGATGGACCTTGCTGAGCCTGGTCTTTGCGCTGCGCCGGTCCGAGCTGAGCGCGCCGCTCACCTACCGGACGGTCGCCGCCGAGCTCGACGTTCCGGTCGGTAGCCGGGTGCCACTGGACGAGGTGGCCCAGGCGGTGCTCGCCGTCCGGAAGAGCAAGGGGATGGTGCTGGGGTGCAGCGGCACCGACGACCGCTCGGTCGGCAGTGTGTTCCTGAGCCCCGAGATCTCCCCCGCCCAGGCCGAGAGCCTGCGGGCGCGCAACGCACCGGTGAACCGCTTCCCCGACGGCTCGATCCGGGTCAGTGCGAGCTGGCTCATCCGGCAGGCCGGATTCGAGCTGCGTCGGCCGCTCGTCACGGGCGTCCGCATTTCCTCACTGCACTACACCCTGGTCGCCGAGGAGGGTGCGAGCGCCGCCGGTTTCACCAAGGCGGTCGAGATCGTGCTCCAGGAGGTCCTGCGCCGTACCGGAGTACGGCTCACCGCCGAAATCGACGTCCTCTGAACTCGGCCGCCCGCTCCCGGAGTGAGAGAACTCACGCCGCTTCGCCCGTTTCCCCCCTGAACGATTCGGCATTGCGGGGAACGTCAATGCCCGGACGGCAGGTGAGGGGCGCAGTTGACGGGCCGATGGAACGCAAACCAGCATTCCGTCGGGTCTCTTTTCCCGCACGCACTCTCCTCGGGTACGCGCAAGTTCTTTTGCCCGAGGTGATATTCCGGCCCTCTTGATGGCTCGCCGAGAGGGCCGGAAGCGCCCGTCCGCTCCGCCGCGCTCCGGACAATGGTGGCAATTCGCCGGTGAACTCAAGCCGTTGGCAAGGGAAGTCGGGACGAACCGGATCCCCCCATTCCGAGGGCCGCACGAAGCGGAGCACATCCTCCATGCGCTTGACACGACATGCACCCCCGATGGAATATCCGACGGTTGCGAATTCTCGCTGCAACAACCGGAAATGCTCCGGGATTAAAACATCTTTCTTTGGAGGGGACCATGGAGAACATCATCACCAGCATGGACGAATTCGACCTCGACCTCGACATGGAAATCACGGATTCGGCCACGGTCGCCATGAGTGCGCAGGAGTCGAAGCTCATGACGCAGGTCTGTCCGGTCACCTCCTGGAGCTGTTGAGACAGGGGTGCGGGGCGGCGCGAGGACTTCGTCCGCCGCCCCGCACCGACGTCGGGCGAAGCAGGGCGCGCGAAGCGGGGCGGGGAGAATCGTGGGCGGCAGGAGTGACGTCGGTTTCGAGTGCGGGACGGTGGCTCTGGTGCGAGCCGCGGCCCTCCCCCTGCCTTCGGACGACGCACCGGCCAGGCGGCCCCGGCCCGCCGCCGGGGACCCGCGCGAAGAGAGCTGGCTGCGCCGTCAGGTGACCCAACTCGCCGCCGACCCACGGCTCATGGAGGCGGTGAGCCTGGCCAGCGCGGGCCTCGCGGCGGAGGTGGCCCGAGTCGTCACGGGCGAGCGGCTCAGGCTCAAGTCGCTTCGTCGAATCGCGGTGTCACTGACGAAATACCACTCCCGGATGTCCCACCGCCCCACCCCGTTCGGCTTCTTCGCGGGGGTCGGTGTCGCCGGATTCGGATCCGCGCCGGCACGGGAGATGGTCGGTGCCGGGCGCAGCGTGACCCGGCCGGACGCGGACTGGCTGGACGGTGTCCTGGAGACGCTGCTCGATGTCCCGGCCGTATTGGAGCGTTCCCGGCTCACCGCCACCAACCTGCGCACCGTACGAGACGGCCGGCTGGTGCTGGTCGACCACCATGACCGCACAGGGGAGCGGCAGTTGGCGGGCTCGGTGCGCCATACCCGGGTGGTCCGGCACCTCCTGGCGGCCGCGGCGCAGGCCACGCCCTTTCCCGAGCTGGTGGAGGACGGAAAGCGGCAGTTCCCCCAGGCACCCGAGGGCGCGGTCGAACGCAGCATCGGGCAGCTCGTACGTGGCCGCTTCCTGCTCAGCGATCTGACGCCGCCGCCCGACTGCACCGCCCCTCTCGACCACGTATGCGACCGCTTGTACGGACTCGACCATCCGACAGCTCACCAACTGCGCGGCATCAGAGCCGAGTTGACCTCGCTGGACGGCACGCCACCGGACTCCCGGCGAGCCCGGCTGACCGCGGTCTCCGAGCGGATGCGGGCGGTACGGCCGGCCGCTGACGTCCTCCAGGCCGACCTGGCGCTGGAGGTACGGCTGACCCTGCCGTATGAGGTGGCCCGGGAAGCGGAGCGCGCCGCGACGGTGCTGTCGCGGACCTCTCCCGTTCACCAGGGCAATCCGTACCTCCGCGACTACCACCTGGCCTTCCTTGAGCGGTACGGCACCGACAGGCCGGTCCCGGTCCTGGATCTGCTCGACGAGGCCCGGGGACTGGGGCTGCCCCGCGACTACCGGCGGCGCGGCGGCCCGCCGCCCGTCCCGCCCTCCCCCGATAGCACCGCCCGCGACCGCGTCCTCGGCGAACTGCTGATGGACGCCACCCGTCACGGCAGCCGCGACGTGGTGCTCGACGAGGAGACCGTAAGCGCCCTGGAACCGGCCGGGCGCGGACCGGCCCCCCTGAGCATGGAGGTGGGAGCCGAGCTGGTCACACCGGGCTGGGACGCCCTGTGCGGCGGGGACTTCCATCTGGTGCTCGGGCCCCACGCGGTGTCCCCCCTGGCCGGGGCGATGTTCAGCCGGTTTGCTCCGGTGGTCGGCGGCCGGTCGGCCGGGCAGATTCAGGAGCTGGCCCTGCACACCGTGCGGACCGCGCCGCACGACGAGATCCCGGCGTGTGTCGCCTACCGGCCCAGGGTGGCGCGTTCCGGCAATGTGTCCGCCGTCCCGCAGTGGCTGCCCCACCGCATCCCGCTGGGCGTCGGCCCCGCCGCGTCGGAGACCGCACACGATCTGCGCCTGGAGAACCTGGCGGTGTACGCGGACGCGGACAGCCTCCGGCTCGTCGACAGCGCGACCGGCCGAAGGGTGCGGCCGCTGTCGTACTCCATGCTCAACCCGAGCAGCGGTCATCTTCCGTACGTGGCCCGGTTCCTGCTGGAAGTCGGGCAGGAGGGGCGGACCTTCTGTGCGCCGTGGAGCTGGGGAAGCTGGGCCTCGGCGCCCGTGCTGCCCCGGGTGCGCCACGGCCGGACGGTGCTCTCCCCGGCACGCTGGCTGCCGGACCGGGCCCTGCGCGCCGCGGCCGGCCGCGGGGACGAGGAATGGCGCGCAGGGGTCGGACAGTGGCGGCGGCGCTGGGACGTCCCGCGGCAGGTGCTGCTCACCAAAGCGGACCACCGCGTCGCGGCCGACCTCGACGACCCCCTGCACCTCATGGCCTTCCGCGACGAGGTGCGGCGGGCGCCCGGCCTGACGGTGGTGGAGCAGTTCGGAGGCCGAGCCGAGCGGCAGTGGTTCCGAGGCCCCGAAGGCTCCCATGCCGCAGAGTTCTTCTTCCCCGTCTTCGCCAGGCCCACCGGCCGGAACACCGCGCGCGACACCCCCACGACGGCGCCGGTCCCGCTCCCGCTCCCGACGAGCGACACGGACAGCGGCCGCGGAGCGCGGGCTCACCTGCCCGGTGGCGAATGGCTCTACGCCAAGATCTACGTACCCGGGGCCCGCCAGACGGAGGTGCTGGCCCGTCACCTCGCACCGCTGACCGACCCCGGCCTGCTCCGCAGGGCGGGCGCCGACCTCTGGTTCTTCCTCCGTTACGAGGATCCGGCACCCCACATCCGGCTGCGCTTCCACGGCAAGCCGGAATCCCTGTGGCCGGTGCTGCTGCCCGAGCTCCGCTCCTGGGCGCAGGCGCGCGAGGAGGCGGGGCTGCTCGGCAAGGTGGTGCTGGACACCTATGAGCCCGAGGTCGAGCGGTACGGCGGCCCGGCCGCCATCGGCCACGCCGAGCGCTTCTTCCACAGCGACAGCGAATCCGCCGTCACCCTCCTGGCCGGGGCCCCCGACCGGCTGGGCGATCCGACGCTGCCGGCCGCGCTGGGCATCCTCGACATCCTCACCCACCTCGGGGACCCGGACCAGGCGCTCGGCTGGCTCAGCCGCCCGTCGGTACTGGAGCGCAGGGGAGACGTACCGCGATCCCGGAAGCAGGCCCTCGCGGCCCTGCTGGATCCCCACGGCAGGCCCCGGCCGCCGGCCGCCGCGGACGGCTGGGGCGCGGGATGGAGCACCCGCGGCCCCGCGCTGACCGGTCTGCGCGAGGCGCTCTCCGCCGCCGGGACGGACCCCGACCGGACGGGACGGATCGCCCTGAGCCTGACGCATATGCACTGCAACCGGCTGCTCGGCCCGCGCCCCGAACAGGAACTGGCGGCGCATGTGACGGCCCGTGAGGCGCTCGCACTGTGGCTCGGCCGGAAGAGGAACAACAGGTGACCGCGACCGCACCCCATGCTGTGTGCGCCGCGGCGTCGGACATCGCCCACCGCGTCGCCGGCCTGCTGAGCCTCCCGGAGCAGGTGGCCGAGGCCGCCCGTGGCGCCTGCGCCGCGCTGCCGCCCCCACTGCCGCAGGCCGGCTGGCAGCCCGCCTCGCTGCTGATCGGACACCCCGGCATCGCGCTGCTGCACACCAGATGCGCCCGGAAGGACGCCCGTCACGCGGCCCTCGGCCACGCCCATCTCGCGGCGGCCGTGGCGGCGGCCACCGACGCCGGCCCGGCCGCGGTCGGTGACCTGCTGCTGCCCGCGCGGCTGCACGCGGACGCACACGGCGGATACGCCAGGCTGCTGGCACGCAGCGCCGAGATCCATGCCGCATACGTCCGCGCACGGGTAGCCCACCTCGTCGCACGGCGGCAGGAACACGGCCCCGGGCTGGCGTACGGCGACTACGACGTGATCGCGGGCCTGGCGGGAGAGGGACGCGGCCTCCTGCTGGCGGCCGACCACGGCGACGAGCGGTGCGCCTCGGCCCTCGGCGACGTCCTGGACTTTCTCGTCGGCATCAGCCACCCCGTCCGCCCCGCCGGAGGAAACGGAACCGAGGTGCCGGGATGGTGGTGCGCACCCGACCGGTACCTCGTCCCGCGCGACCGCCAGGAGTTCCCGCGGGGCGACTTCAACGTCGGTGTCGCCCACGGGATTTGCGGCCCGCTCGCCCTGCTGTCACTGGCCCACCGCTCCGGGCACCGGGTGTCGGGGATGCAGGACGCCATCCGACGCATGGCCGACTGGGTGCTGAGCATCGGGTACACCGACGGCCGGGGCATGCAGTGGCCCGGCCGCGTCGCCTTCCCCGGCCGCCCCGGAGAGCCTCCCCGTTCCCGGCCCTCCCCGGACACGGGAGCGCGCAGCAGACCCGGGTGGTGCTACGGGACATCCGGCATCGCCTGGACCCTCCGCCTGGCCGGGCAGGCGCTCGGCGACCACCGGATCACGGCCTTGGCCGAGGAGGCGGTCAGCGCTCTCGCACACCGCACACCCGACGGGCCGACGGCCGACGACCCGGGCCTGTGCCACGGCCGTGCGGGCATCCTCCACACCACCGTTCGCATGGCCACCGCCACCGGACGTACCGAATGGTGGGAGGCCGCGGACGACCTCGCCCGGGAACTCGTCGCGGAATTCGACGAGCGAACTCCCTTCGGCTACACCCAGGTTCTGCCGCCCGCACCACCGCCGATACCGTCCCCGAACCCCGCCCCGCACCGCGTCGACAACGCCGGACTGCTGGACGGCGCCACCGGCATCGCCCTCGTACTGGCCGACTACGCCGACGCCCGCCGGGGAACCGCACCCGCCCCGCACAACGGCTGGGACGCGGCGCTCCTCATGGGCTGACGGAACTTGCTTTCCCGCCGGCACGGCGGTTCCGGGGCCCGGGGCGGCGAGCCGTCGGCGGCGGGAGGCGCACCCGACGACGGTGAAAGCACCGGTGAAACCCGGCGACTCAGTACCCGCCAGGCGTCGGCCGGATCTCGAAGCCCGTCAGGCCCTCCGGCTCTTCCTCATGGACGGACACGGTGTTGACGGTCGCCATGGGCGGACCCTCGCGGGCCCAGTCCACCAGCTTCTGAACGGGCTCGGGTTCCCCCTCGAACACCGCCTCCACCGTCCCGTCCGGCAGATTGCGCACCCAGCCGGCCACTCCCTGCTCGTCGGCCGTGCGCCGGCAGGTGTCGCGGAAGAACACACCCTGCACGTCTCCGGAGACCACCACCCGTCTGCGGATCATCCGTGCCTCACCTCGTTCGCTCGCCCCGGCGGTACGAGCGCAGATATATCCCGGCCCCGCGGTCAGGGGGCGGAGGCACGCCCGGACGGCGTACGGCTCACGGAGCGTCCGGCGGCCGAGACGGCACGGGCGAAGTGGACGGCGTCGAGGACGGCCGCCCCACCCACATCGTTGTTGAAGTACGTGTACACGTCGGCCCGGTCCGGCCAGGTGTCGGCGATCCGTCGTGCCCAGGTGGTGAGCGCCTGTCTGCCGTAGCGGGGCTCGGGTTCCGCACGGCCGCCGTGGCAGCGCAGATACCCCCAGTCGGCGGTCCGCCAGAGGGGCGTCACGGGCCGGGAGCCCCGGTCCGCCCAGCACAGCGCGGCGCTGCGCCGCTCCAGCACGGCACGGATCTCCGTGGTCCACCACGAGGTGTGGCGGGGTTCGACCGCCACTCGCGTGCCGGCGGGGAAGCAGCCGAGGCAGGTGTCCAGCAGCCCGGCGTCCGCGTGCAGCGTGGGTGGCAGCTGGAGCAGGACGGGCCCGAGCCGCGGGCCCAGGGCGGCGGCGCGCGACATCAGGCGTCCGACCGGCTCCTGTGGATCCCGCAGCCGCTTGATGTGCGTCAGATAGCGGCTGGCCTTGACGGCCATCACGAACCCGTCGGGGGTACGGTCCCGCCAGTTCGCGAAGGTCTTCTCCTCGGGCAGCCGGTAGAAGGCGGCGTTGCTCTCGAGGGTGGCGAACTGCCGCGCGTACTCCTCCAGCCACAGCCGCTGCGGCTGGTCCGTCGGGTAGAGGACACCGCGCCAGTCCTTGTACTGCCAGCCGGAGGTGCCGACGAGGACGGTCATGGCCGGATGCCTGCCCGGTCCGGGGCGGGGACTATCAGCCGTCGCTCGTAGGAGACCGGCCGGCGGAGCTCGTCCGCACCCAGGACACCGCATCACCCGGCCCAGCGCCCCGACAGGAAGGTCACGGCGAAGACGGTCATCAGCGGCGCCGCGAGGCAGAGATACACGGTTTTCACGCGCGGATTCCGCAGGCTCCATGCGGCCAGGAGCACCCACAGGGGCCACCACAGGAGCGTGGCACGGGGGATGGAGGTGTACCAGTACGACGTGCCCAGTGCCCACAGGCTGAGTCCGACATAGACGGCCTCCGGCCAGCGGCGCTGCCGGGCCAGCACCCCGACCAGCAGCAGGCCGACGATCATGGCGAGGAGTTCGGCCTGGGACATCAGGGCGTACCCGGTGGGCAGTGACTCGGCGAAGGCGGCATGCCAGGTGTTCTGCCAGGCTTCCCAGGGGGCGTGGAAGTCGCGGTACCAGCCGCGTTCTTGGGCGTGCTTCCAGGCCATCCAGTCGCCGGTGTGGATCCGGAGATACCAGCTGTAGACGACGGCCGGCAGTGCGGGCAGCGCCAGCCAGGGCAGTGCGCGCCACTGCCGACGGGTGCGGGCGGTGACGGCGAAGTGGACGGCGAGGGCGGCGGCGAGAAAGAGGCCGCTGACGCGGACGGTGGTGGCCAGACAGGCCAGACCGGCCGCGGCGGGCCAGTTCTGCCGCTGGGCGGCGAGCCAGGCCGGCAGGGCGAGCGCGAGGAAGAGCGCTTCGGTGTACCCCGCCGCCAGGAATATCGCGCACGGTGAGAGCAGGAAGAAGAGGACCGCGCGCTGACCGGCGTTCACGTCGGGCAGATGCAGCCGGGTGACCCGGGCGAGGGCCAGGACGGCAACGGCTCCGGAGACAAAGGAGATCAGCAGGCCTGCCGAGGTCCAGCGCGGGATGACGGTATGGACGGCCCGCAGGAGAAGAGGGAAGCCGGGGAAGAAGGCTTCTCTGTTGTCCCAGCCGTTCACCCACGGCCCGGCCTGACCGGGGAAGTAGCCGTCGCGGGCGATGTGCAGGAAGTGCCCCCAATCCCACTGCTGCCACGGCGCGAGGACGTCGGCCACGTGAGGGGTCTTGCGGTCGTCGGGGAACAGCCACCGGGTGCAGTAGGCGGTGGTCCAGATCCCCGCCCGGGTCAGCAGATACAGCCACAGCACCTCACGGTCGGCCGGCCCCGGGACGAATCGTCGGTGGCGGGAGACCACATCCCCGGGGTGGGGCGAACGAGAGCGGTCGACCGTGCCGGCCGCTATGGCGGTACCGACCGTGCGCGGCGGAGCCGATCGCCGTTGTGGTCCGGCGACGCGGCCGGCGGCGAGGGGCGGATGCTTCCGGCGCAGGCGGGGCGACAAAGCGGGCATGACGGGATCTCCTGCTGGGGATTCGGGCGTGCGGGACCGCCCGGCGGCCGACCGCCGGGTCAGGGTGCGAAGGAGTCAGCGCGGTGGCGCGGTGGACGGCGGGGACATGCCGTGCGTGGCGGTGGAAGTGCCCTGGCCGGTCGGGGGCGGTGACGTGGCGGAAGCTCCCGAGGTGCCCTGGCCGGTCCGGGGCGGCGTAGTGGTGGGCGCTTCCGTTGAGGTCCGGCCGGGAACAGGTGCACCGGTCCCGGGTGAGCGACTGCGGGACGACGTCGGTACGGGGGTCGGCGTGGGAGTCGGCTTGGAGGGAGAAGGCGTGACGGCCGGGACACTGGTGCCCGAGTGGCCGGGCAGCAGTACGGCCGCGGCCGCACCGGTGCCGGCGAAGACCAGGCAGGCGCCGGCGGCGAGCGCGGCGATCCGGCGCCGGCGCATCCGCTCCCCGCGCCGGGTGACGAGCGAGACGGGCGCGAACCGCGCACGGGCCTGTCCGGTGGAGGCGGCTTCCTGGAACAACGACCGCAGCAGGTCATGGGGTTCAGGCACCGGGGGCCTCCTCGATACGCGGGTCCTGCAGACGAAGGGAGAGCGCGGTGCGGCCCCGGACCAGATGCGTCTTGACGGTGCTGGCGGACAACCCGGTCTCACCCGCGATCTGCTCGACGGTCAGGTCGCACACGTAGTGCAGCGTCATGGTCCGACGCTGTTTGACCGGCAGCTGCCGCAGTGCCTCCACCAGTGCCACGGACTCCGGCCCGGGCCCCTCGACATGCGGCGGGGCGCCGCTGCGCTGCCACGCATCCGCGGTACGGCGCCGTACGCGCCACCGGCTCACCGCCAGACGCCAGGCGACCGTGCGGACCCATGCCTCGGGCTGACCGTTCCGGTCGAGCTGACGCCGCCGGCTCCAGCCCTTGGCGAACGCCTCCTGCACCACATCCTGCGCCTCGTGCTGATCGCCGAGCATCACGTACAGCTGCCCGGTCAGCCGTGCGACCGTCTGCGCGTAAAACTCTTCGAACTCCTCGACGGTCAACAGCCACTCCCCGGATCTTTTCGGTCTCACCTGCCATACGCCTGGCGCACGGCATCCGGTCGACACCGGGTGCGAAGATTTCAGCGTGACCGTCATCACAGGCCACGGCGCAGCCGGCACACGGCCCCTGCCGAGCTCCACCCCGCGGCCGGGGACTGCGTGTCAGCTACGTGCGGCAGGCGCCCTTCGCCGGCGGTCCGACCGGCCGACGGCCGATCTCACGCGTCGCCCTGGACCCGCGCGTGAAGGTGCGTGTCGTGCCGGCCGTCCTGTTGCAGATGCGCGCCGCGCAGGGTCCCCTCCCATGCGAAGCCCGACTTGGTGGCCACCCGGCAGGAGGCCTCGTTGCTGACCGAGTGGGCAAGTTCGAGGCGGTGGAAGCCGGCCTCGTCCAGGGCCCAGGCGGTCACCGTGGCGACGGCGCGGGGGGCGACGCCGGCCCCGCGGGCGTTCGGCAGGACCCAGTAAGCGCACTCGGCGAGGCCGTGGACAAGGTTCATCCGGCGCAGGGCCGCCCGGCCGAGGATCTCGCCGTCGTCGGCCCGGGTGATGGTCCATTGAGCGTCCTGCTCCTGCTGCCAGGACCGGTGGGTGGCGGCGATCCACTCCTGGGCTTCGTCCGGCGATGTCACATGGTGCACGTGCCAGCGCTGGATTGTCCGGTCCTGGAAGGCGCGTTGCAGGACGGGGGCGTCGTCCACCTCCCAGGGCCGCAGCAGCAACTCACCGTCGTGCGACGGGAGGGAGGGTTGAGGGATACGGGAGAGGGTCCCCGGCCGGGATCGTGGGTGCCATCGCCAAGGTCATGAACGCATCATGTCCCACGGCGTGGCGCAGAGCGCCGGGTGAGCTGCCGCCCGCCGTACGACGAAATCGGTGTCACGGCAACGGACCAGGCTGGGCCTGGCCGACTCACGCCACCGCCCACGCCCCCGCCACTCCGCTTCCCCCCTCGCCCCCGTCCCGGTGAATCGGTGTCCGCGAGCCGGTCAGCGGGGCGCCCGTGCCGCCCTGCCGTGCCGCGACGATCTCGGCCGCGATGGACAGCGCGGTTTCCTCGGGGGTGCGGGCGCCGAGGTCGAGTCCGATCGGCGAGTGGAGGCGGGCCAGTTCGGAGTCGGTGACGCCCCCTTCCCGGAGTCTGCGGTTGCGGTCCTCGTGGGTGCGGCGTGAGCCCATCGCGCCGACGAAGGCGACGGGCAGCCGCAGGGCCTCCTGCAGCAGGGGAATGTCGAATTTGGCGTCATGGGTGAGCACGCACAGGACCGTGCGGCCATCGGTCGCGGTGCGCTGGAGGTAGCGGTGCGGCCAGTCGACCACGATGTCGTCGGCTTCCGGGAAGCGGACCCGGGTGGCGAAGACGGGGCGGGCGTCGCACACGGTCACGTGGTAGCCCAGGAACTTGCCCGTACGTACCAGCGCCGCGGCGAAGTCGATGGCGCCGAAGACGATCATGCGGGGTGGCGGCACGCTCGACTCGACGAACAGTGTCAGATCGGCCGCGCAGCGCGATCCGCTCTCCGAGACGGCAATGGCGGCGGTGCGACCGGCGTCCAGCAGGGCGCGGGTCTCCGCGACCGCCGTGCGGTCCAGCTCCTGATGCCCGCCGAGACCTCCTTCGTACGAGCCGTCGGGGTGGACGAGCAGCGCCCTGCCGAGCAGTTCGGCCGGGCCCCGGGCCACCCGGACGACTGCCGCCGGCTCTCCCCGGGCGGCGGCCGACAACCCCGCCGCGAACACCTTTCTGCCCGGTGCGTCCGCCCGTACCGGCGTGACCAGGACCTCGATCACCCCGCCGCAGGTCAGTCCCACCGCGAAGGCGTCCTCGGCGCTGTAGCCGAACTGCTCGACGACCGTCCCGCCGTCCTGGAGCGCCTGGGTGCACAGGTCGTACACCGCCGCTTCCACACAGCCGCCGGAGACCGAGCCGATGACCACGCCCCGACTGTCGACGGCGAGGGCCGCGCCGGGGTTGCGCGGTGCGCTGCCGGCGACGGCCACGACGGTGGCGACGGCGAAGTCCCGCCCCTCCTCCATCCATCGGTTCAACTCGTCGGCGATGTCGAGCATCTCGGTCTCCTCTTGGTGTGCGGGCCTGGCGCGCAGGCCGTTGCCCGGCGGGACGGGTGCCGAGCCCCGGACGTCCGGGCGGGCTCAGCCGGTCCCGTTGCCCCCGGTTCCCGCCAGCAGGACACGGTCCGGGCGGATCGGCAGATCCCGGTGGCGTACCCCGGTCGCATGCCGGACCGCGTTGGCGATGGCCGCCGCGGCTCCCACGATTCCGATCTCGCCGATGCCCTTGATCCCGACCGGGTCGTCCGGGTCCGGATCGTCCACCCAGTCCGCCTCGATGAGCGGGACGTCGGCGTTCGCGGCGAAGTGGTAGCCCGCGAGGTCGGCGCCGACATGGCCACCCGACGCCCGGTCCCTGATCGCTTCCTCGTGCAGCGCCATGGAAAGGCCCCAGATCATTCCGCCGATGAGCTGGCTGCGTGCGGTCAGCGGGTTGATGATCCGGCCCGCGGCGAAGATGCCGAGCATCCGCCGTACGCGGACCTCACCGCTGGTCACATCTACCGCGACCTCGGCGAACTGCGCCCCGAAGGAGTGCCGTTCCTTGTTCGCCAGCGCGCCGATGGCCGCGCCGGTGTCCGACCGTGCCGTGATCCCCTGCGGCGGGATGTCACCGCCCAGGGCCAGCTGCTCCCGCAGCTCGCTCACCGCGGCCGTGACCGCCCAGCCCCAGGAGCGGGTGCCCATCGAGCCGCCGGCGATCATCGCCGGGCCGAAGTCACTGTCGGCGATCTTCATCCGGATGCGCGCCGGTGCCACCTCCAGCGCCTCCGCGGCGATCAGGGTCAGCGCCGTCCGCGCTCCGGTCCCGACGTCTGCCGCGGTGATCCGTACCGTGAAGGTGCCGTCCGCCTCCGCCGTCACGGCGGCCGTGGACGGAATGGCCCTCGAAGGGAACGAGGCCGCGGCCGTGCCGGTACCGAGCAGCCAGCGCCCGTCGCGGCGCGTGCCGGGGCGCGGGTCCCGGTCCGCCCAGCCGAACCGGCGGGCGCCCTCCTGGAAGCAGGCGAGCACATTGCGGCTGCTGAACGGCAGACCGGAGACCGGCCCCGCGTCCGGTTCGTTGCGTGCGCGCAGCGCGATCGGGTCGATACCGCACTTCTCGGCGAGCTCGTCGAGCGCGGACTCCAGCGCGAACGAGCCGGGTGCCTCGCCCGGTGCGCGCATGAAGGTCGGGGTGGGCACATCGAGCTTCACCAGGCGGTTCACGGTGTGGTGCGCGTCGGCGTCGTACATCACGCGCCCCGGCTCGGCACTCCGCTCGACGAATTCGTGCACCGTCGAGGTGAGGCTCTGGGCCTGATGGTCGAAGGCACGCAGCCGCCCGTCGGCATCGGCGCCGAGCCTGACCCGCTGCGCCGTCGGGCTCCGGTAGCCGACGAGGGAGAAGGTCTGACGGCGGGTCAGGACAACCCGGACCGGGCGGTGGAGGAGTGTCGCGGCCATCACGGCGCAGACTTGGTGGGGGCGGATCCCCTTGGCCCCGAAGGCGCCGCCGACATGCTCCGAGCGCACGCGTACCGAGGCCGGATCGAGGGAGAACAGCTTCGCGAGCTCTTCCGCCACCCACATGCTGCCCTGATTCGAGTCGACGACTTCGAGACGTCCGCCGTCCCAATGGGCCGTCGCCGCGTGCGGCTCCAACGCGCTGTGGTGCTCTTCCGGTGTGGTGTACTCCGCGTCCACGACGACGGCGGACGCGGCGAGTTCGGCCTGAACATCGCCCTTCTCCGTCTCCGACTGTGCGCCGGGGGAACTCTCCGGTGTGTACGTACCGGGACGTCCGGCGAAGAACGCCACGTCGTGCGGCTCCTGGTCGTACCGGACCACCAGCGCCTCGGCGGCCTCCCGGGCCTGCTCGGACGTTTCGGCGACGATCAGCGCCACCGGCCAGCCCGCAGAGGGCACGCGGTCGCTCTGGAAGACCAGGAGGGTCGGGTCGGGCCGCCCCAACAGGCCGGTGTAGTCCCCGTCGACACGGGGGGCGTTGCCATGATGCAGGACGGCGAGGACGCCGGGCATGGCCAGGACGGGGTCGGACTCCACGGAGCGGATGCGGCCGCGGGCGATGGTCGACAACACCAGCCAGCCATGGGCGAGTTCGGCGAAGGGGATCTCCCCCGCGTACCGTGCCGCTCCGGTGACCTTGTCCCGGCCCTCTATGCGGGTGTGCGCGATACCGACGGCCCTCGTCACCGCGCTCGTTCCGGTCGTCGTGGTCATCAGGCGGCCTCCTCGGTGAGTTCGGTCAGCAGGGCCACGACGAGGTTGCGCATCAGCGTCACCTTGTATCCGTTGTGGGGCAGCGTCTCGGCGGCTGCCAGCTCGGCGTCCACGGCGGCGGCGAACGCGGCGGCGTCCGCCGGCCCCCCGGTCAGCACCCGCTCGGCCTCCCGGGCCCGCCACGGCCGGGACGCGACCGCGCCGAAGGCGAGGCGCACTTCGCGTACCACGCCGTCCTGGACATCGAGGGCCGCGGCGATCGAGCCGATCGCGAAGGCGTACGACGCACGCTCGCGCACCTTCCGGTAGCGGGAGTGCGCGGCGACCGGAGCCGGCGGCAGGGTGATACCGGTGATCAGCGCGCCGGGCGGCAGCGCCGTCTCCAGATGCGGGGTGTCCCCCACGGGCAGATAGAACTCCGCCAGCGGCAACTCCCCTGGTCCGTCCGCGGTTTCGTACTCGACGACAGCATCGAAGGCAGCGAGCGCCACCCCCATGTCCGACGGGTGGATGGCCACACAATGCTCGGAGGCGCCGAGGATCGCATGGTTGTGGTGTTCGCCCTCGATGGCGGGACAGCCGCTGCCGGGGACCCGCTTGTTGCACGGCTTGGCCGAGTCGGTGAAGTAGCCACAGCGGGTGCGCTGGAGCAGATTCCCGCCGATCGTGGCCATGTTGCGCAGCTGCCCCGAGGCGCCGGACAGCACGGCCTGCGCCAACGCCGGGTAGTGGCACCGCACTTCGGGATGGGCGGCGAGCTCACTGTTGGTGACGGTCGCACCGATGCGCAGACCGCCGCCGTCCGTCACCTCGATCCGGCCGAGGGGAAGTTCACGTACGTCGATGAGCAGCGCGGGCCGTTCCACCCCGGCCTTCATCAGGTCGACGAGATTGGTGCCGCCGCCGAGGCAGCGCGCATCGGGATCGGAGCCGAGCAGGGCGACCGCACCGGGGACGTCGAAGACGCGCTGATAGCCGAATTCCCTCATGCCGTCATCTCCACGTCGTCCGTGCCGGCAGCCTCGGAGGAGCCGCTTTCGTGCCGCGGGGCGGGAGGGGACTGCGGCCCAGCGGCCGCCGCCTGCGCGACCGCCTGCACGATCGACACATATGCGCCGCAGCGGCACAGGTTGCCGCTCATCCGCTCCCGGATCTCCTCGGCGGTGAGCGTCGGCACTCCCGCCTCGGGCCGTACGTCGTCGGTCACGGCACTCGGCCAGCCCGCCGCATGCTCCTCGATCACCGCGATCGCGGAGCAGATCTGCCCCGGTGTGCAGTAGCCGCACTGGTAGCCGTCCAGGTCGAGGAACGCCTGCTGCACGGGATGCAGCCGCTCGCCCTCCGCCACGCCCTCGATGGTGGTGATCACGCGCCCCTCGGCGGCCACCGCGAGCTGCAGGCACGAGACGGCCCGGCGTCCGTCGAGCAGCACCGTACAAGCCCCGCACTGGCCGTGGTCACAGCCCTTTTTGGTACCTGTCAGATCGAGCTTCTCGCGCAGCGCGTCGAGCAGAGTGGTGCGGTGGTCGACGGGCAGCGTGTGTTTCTCGCCGTTGATGTTCAGGGTGATGGCGCTGGACGTCGATAGGGCCATGATCAGCCTTCTTTCGCGTATGTGAGGCGCGGCGGGCTTCGGGGCGCGGACCCTGATGCCGACGTGGTCGACCCGGTGGTCGAGCGGTCCCTGTCACGCGGGAGCGGTGAGGGCAGGACGAGGCGGTCCCGGAGTCAAAGTTCGGAAGACGGTCGAGGAGGAGACGGCGTGGTGCGGAGCGCCGTCAGCTCGGGCGCCGACGGCGTAGGCGCTGGACGAGAAAGCAGGTCATGGTGGCTACCGGTCGTCCATAGCGGCTGCATCTGCAGCTATGGTGGACCTAAGCGGACAACTGTCCATTACCTTCGTAACCTACCGGACAGTTGTCCGGTTAGCAAGGCCGGCCATCCGTGAATTCCGGAAGGAGGACGAGTGCAGCAGAAGAAGGACGCGCCACTGCGCTCGGACGCGCAACGGAATCGCGACCGCATCCTGGAAGTGGCCCTGGCGGAGCTGACACAGTCGGCCGACGCCCCGCTGAGCTCGATCGCGAAGAAGGCATGCGTCGGGCAGGGGACCTTCTACCGCCACTTCCCCAACCGCGAGTCACTGGTCCTGGAGGTCTACCGCTACGAAGTCCAGCAGGTCGCCGACACCGCGGCCCAGTTGCTGGAGATCCGCACACCCGACCAGGCCCTGCGGGAGTGGATGGACCGCCTCGCCCAGTACGCCATGGCCAAAGCCGGCCTGGCCGACGCGATGCGCAGGGCTACCAGCAAACAAAACGCCCTGGCCGGTTTGGGACACGGTCCCGTCACCTCAGCCGTCACCCTCCTGCTGAAGGCGAACGAGGAGGCCGGCACCATCCGTCCAGGAGTGACCCCCGACGATTTCGTACTCGCCATCGCCGGCCTCTGGCAGATCGATCCACACGGTGACTGGCAGTCGCGCGCCGGACGGCTCCTGGACCTCGTCATGGACGGGCTGCGCGCCGGCGCTCCCGGAGCGTGACCCACGCGCCCCCGCTCACCGCTAGGACGGCCGCGAGACTCTCGCGGAAGACCTGACCCGTCGTCGAGCCCAGGATTCGGTCATGCGGGGGGGACGTTCCCGGGGGCGTCGGCGCGCCGGTTCACGAGGTGCGGCATCCTGCCGGTATGGACACACCTCTGCGTTCGTGGGCCGATGACCGGCCTGTCACCTCGCCGTTCGCGCTCCCCAGCGGCACGGCTGGGCGCCTCGCCGGGCGGTTCATGCGGTGGACCAACAGACAGCACGACCTGCTCGACGTCCTGGACGTCCAGCCGGGCGACACGGTTCTGGAGGTGGGGTACGGCCCCGGCCGGCTGCTGCGGCTACTGACCGACCGGACCGAGACGGCCGTCATCCGGGGTGTGGACCCCTCACCCGAGATGCGCCATGCCGCTGCCAGGGCCAACCGCGGTGCGGTCCGCACCGGCCGGGTCGTCCTGGACCTCGGCACGGCGGACCACACCGGCCTCGCAGAGGAGAGCACGGACCGCGTCGTGTCGGTCAACAACGTGGGCATCTGGCCGGACCTGGAGGCCGGGCTCCGGGAGCTGCACCGCGTCGTACGTCCCGGCGGCGCGGTGGTGATCGCATGGCACGGCGGTACGTCCCCGGGCCCCCTCACCCGGCGACTGCGCCTGCCCGATGACAAACTCGACCGCATCGAGCACGCTCTGCGGACACTCTTCACGGACGTGACCCGTAGCGATTTGCGGAGCCTCGTCGCCTTCAAAGCCGTGCGCTGAGGGCCGCCGCAGCAGATCCTTCCCCGGACGGACGCCTACCGCCGCCCGGTGACCACAGGATCGGCGCATCCAGGGCAGCCCGGCTCCCGGACCGGTCACCGCGATACCGTCACGGACATGGCTGACGCCCGGTTGACCACGCCCTCGTTCCTCGTGCTCGGCATCATCGACAAGCTGGGCGAGGCCAGTCCGTACGACGTGAAGGTCGAGGCCGCCCGCACGGTGGCGCCGTTCTGGTCGATGCCGCATGCGCAGGTGTACGCGCAGTGCGACCGTCTCGTGGAGGCGGGCCTGCTGTCGGAGGTCCGGCAGTCGGGCGGGCGGAACCGGCGGCTGATGAGGCTGACCGCGGCGGGCCGGGCGGCCTTGGCGGAGTGGCTCGCCGACCCGGCCTTCGTACCGGTCGAAGCGCGCGAGCGCGGCATCCTGAAGCTGTGGTTCGGCGCCCGTCCGGAGGTACTAGCTCCGGTTCAGCTCGACGACCATCACCGCACACTCACGGACTACGAGGAACTCGCCGAGGGCGTGGGCGAGTTGCTGACGCGAGGACAGCGCGAGGCGCTTGAGTTCGGCATCCGCTATGAGCGGATGATGGTCGATTTCTGGCAGTGGGTCGAACAGCGCGAAGCGTGATTCCGCCGCTGGACCGTTGACCACGGCGGCGGATCGCCCTCACTTTCCCCATAGTCCAGAAAGGACTATCTGGAGCGTGAACCGCCCCGACGCACAGGCACTCGGCGTCTGGGCCCTCGCGCTCGGCGTCGGCGTCCTCGGCGCACTGACCGAGGACGGCCTGACCCGACTCCGCCCGGCCCTGCTGGCCCTCCCCGGCGTCGCCCTCACCGTGGCCCTCGTACTGGTCGTCCACGCCATAGAGGTCAACTGGCCCTCCGGCCCCGGCCTGTCCCTGATCGTTCTGGTCGGCGGACTGCTACTGGCGGGCTTGATCGGCCGCGGGCTCTTGCCAGGGCATCGTCCGGACGGAACGCGTACGGAGTAGAAAAATTAGGAAACTCACGTTCGCGCAACCAGGTGCCTGCCCAGCAGTATGTACCGACCTGTCTGAGGGTGATGAGACAGCTCGACACCCACACATGCGAAGACGGAAATCCACACGGCCATCGGCTCGCCGACGACCGGAAACTGGGTCAGGGCTGACGCTCGCCCGGTGTCCCGAGGCTGCTCAGCAGGGCCGGCAGCCGTCCCAGCGCATGGAACGTGCCGAGTGAGTCCATGTAGTCGAGGGCGTGCACGATGAGACCTTCGTGCACCCGCAGGATCAGCAGGCCGGTGATCTCTACCGGGGCGGCCCCAGGCTCGAACGTCGCGGTAGCCCCCCATTGTCCGATCACGACCTCGGGGTCGGCGCTGTCGAAGACAACGACGTCATGAATCTCCTGGAGCCGTACCGAGGTAGCGCCCCAAGCCGCCCGGTAACCGGTCCGGACCTCCTCCCGACCGTGGTATCGACCGGGCCTCCCCGGCGCAAGGAAGGGGAACTCGTGGACGGCGTCGGGTGCGTAGAGATCGGCCAGATCGTCCGCGGACCAGGCGAGCATCGCCCGGTGGTAGGCGGCCAGTACTTCGCGGGGTGACGGGGACGGTGATGACGGTGACATGGTGGACTCCCATCGCTGAGCAAGAGACAGCCCAGCCACGGTAGGCCAACCAGCCGGCCGACCGACCGAAGATCGTCGCGTCGACCGTGGCCGAAGCCATCCGGTCTGCGGGCTCGCCCACAGACAACAAATGGGCAGCGACCCAGCGGAACGGTCCGCGAGGCCACCACTACAGGCCGCACCGGTCGCTCCCGAGCCGCATCCGCACTCGCATCCGCACATAGTCGGCTCCCCCGGGGCCGGGCCGTCGCCCGCCGTCCGCGCGCCAGCCGTGCTTGACGTAAAACCTCCCGGCCCGAGCATTGGCCTCCCACGCCTCCAAAACCCCGCCGTCGAACCCGCCCGCCACCACCCGGCCGGTGAACGCGCTGTGCAACGCACCGCCTGTCCCCCGTCCCCAAACATCCGGATGGACGTGGATCTGGAACAACTGCCGGTAGACCGATGCGTCGATGTCCGCGTCCTTCGGTGGCCCCATCGCGAGGGCCCCTACCACCCTGCCCTCCCGGGTCTCCGCGCACAGCGCGGTCATGCCGGGGGACACAACTACCCTTGCCCATCCGTCCTGCCGCATCTCCCGTGCAGCCGAATCGGCCAGTTCCTCTGCGGCCATCCCACCCGAGGCGTAGTAGGCACTGCGGGCTCTGGTGTGGATTTCCGCCATCGCTTCCACATCCTCGGTCGATGCCACTCGCACTCGAATGCTGTCGTTCATGAGGTGTACGACGCCGAACGCGGGGGGATCCGGTTCCCGTCCTCAGCCTCCCCGCCAGGCTCGGCAGCCCCCGCCGCGCTTGCCGTCGCACCGCCTCACCTTCAACGGCACCGTCATGCCCGCGGGAAGGCGAGGACTGCGAGGACCCGGCGGTGGCCCTCGGTGTCCACCGGCCGGTCCAGCTTGTTGAAGATGTGGACGTAGGCGTTCAGCAACCACCGCCCCAGCGAGGGCATTTGCTGTCCGATGGGACCTCACTCACGTCCTGTTCCGGGCCCGTCCCCGCCGCAGCACCGTCACGGTCTCCCCCGCGGACAGCTGAAGCGTCACTGTCCCCGGCTCCGAGGACCCGACCCTCGCACGACGTCCCGCCCCCGTCCCCGCCGAGCAGGACCTCCGCCCCGAAGTCGATGCCGTGCCGGCGCTTCAGCGTCCGGTCGGATGCGCTGTGCACGCGTACCCACTCCGTACGCCCGTCGCGGCGCGCAGTGTCGGCGCAGGGCTATTGCCTGACGGCCCCGGGGAGCAATCGGCACCTGGTCATCAACGCATGCAATGGCGGGGCGAAGCAGCCTAAGGGCTGTCCCTCAGTCTCCGGGCCGAGACATCCTGCCGACGGTGGCGACCAAGGTACGCAGGACGGTCGTGCCGACGAACACTACCGAGGAGACCGGCCGGCCCACCCATCGCGTCAGATCGTCTTGCAGGTCGGGATCCACCTCGACGGTCACCCGGATGTACCTGCTCTGCATCGTGGTGACCTTGGTGGATCGGGGCCCGGAGACGTCGTCCTGCTCGCGCCGCAATGCGGCGCGGTAGTTTTCCCTGCGCTGGCTCATGCTTCTTCCTGACGCTCGATGAGTTCCTCCGCGAAGTCCATATACGCCGAACCCTTGGCCTGGACCGAGTTCCCGAAAGATTGGGCGTAGAGGTCGAGCCGCGCGATCTGGGTGGCCAGCACCTCGAAACCCCGCTCGGTGAGTGCCTCACGAGCGTCGGCATCGGGCCCGGTGCGCGTGGCATCGGGACGGTTGGTGCGATTGAGCAGGACCGCTGTGCGAGCGGGCTCAGCACGCAGGGACTGCACGTCCGCCATCTCGCCGCGGATGGGTGCCATCCGGTCCAGTTCGATGGGGGCGGGAGTCACGGGCACAATCCACTCACCGGCGTACCTCATGATGCTGCGGGCGATCCGGGGATGGTCCTCCAGCTGGGGCGCATCGAGCACGACGGCCTGCCGGTTGCCGAGGAAGTCGTTCACGCGACGGTGGACGTCCCCCACCGGCAGGGCGATCACCGGAAACGGAAAGCCACCGGCCAGCTCGCTCCAGCGCAGCGCGGAAGCGGCTGGGTCACCGTCGACCAGCAGAGGCGACAGACCCAACTCATGAAGCGCATGGGCCAGCCACACAGCACTCGTCGTCTTTCCGACGCCGGGCTTGAGGTTCACAAACGCACAGCTCAACGGCATAAAGCTGACAATAACGGGCATGATCGTCCAGCTTCGGCCGACACAAGGGCGTGGCTTCGTGGTTCACCCGCACGCGCGTGAGAGAGCGGGGGCTCCTCCAGCCGGTCCGGTGCGGCGTCGACGACGGCGATGGCCGTGTACCGCCACCAGCCGCACCACGGCCTCGGCAGCAGGAGTACCGAGGCCGTTCGCCCGCCTTCGCGGTGGGGGTGCGGCACCCCGGTTCCGACTGACACGGCGCAGCGGTACAGGGCGCGGCACGGCCCTTCAGGACTCGTCGGCCGCGGTGTCGCGCGTGACCAACGCAACGTGCCTGCGCCGGTACACCCCCACGCCGCACACCGCGAGGAGGAGGGCGGCGACCGCGGCCACACCGAGCGCCGTCTGCTCGGCGAACAGCCTTGCCAGCATTTCCAGTGCGCCGATCCCGGCGGTCGCGTAGACCAACGCCCAGCCCGCTCCCCCCACGAACAGTGCGGGGAGGTAACGCAGCAGGGGCATGCGCATACTCCCCGCGAGGAAGTTGGCAGCAGTCTGGAAACCGACGGTAAGGAAGGAGAGTGCCACCACCGGCGCGCCCCACCGCTGGATCGCCCGTTCGGCGCGCTCGAACTTGGCCAGGGAGATCCGCTCAGCGAACCTGCTGCGCCTGACACCGGCACCGGCGAGCCACCCGACGGCGAATGTCCCTCCGGCTCGCAGCAGAACGATCACGTAGAGACCTGCGGCCGTGAGCGCGACCTTATCCACGACGCCTCGCCCTCGGCGCCAGGCCCTCGCCGTGGCCGGTTTCCCCCGCCACCCGCTTTCGCGGTTCTCGTCGAAGCGGGCACACGACGGGCACGAGCCTGTTGTCCATACCTCACCCGCATCTGCTTCTGCCGGTTCCGTCCCTGCGTTCGTGCCGGGGCGGCGCCGGTACCCGGGCCCGACGCAGAGCACTGCTGCATCTGGGGCTTCCAGGTACGGCCCCTCGCCAGGGTCACCCGACACAGCCAGGGTAAGCGAACGCGCGTGCCCCAGGTGGACGGCGCTGGGTCCCGGAGAGGGAAGACATGGCTTCTCGGCCATCGAAGCTGCGGACGGCCTCGCTGAGCGGCGTCGCCGGGTGGCATCGCGCGGCAGGGCCCTGCAATGATCAGATCTGGGCGACGCAGAGGCCATGCCGTGGCCTGGGCCGGCGAGGACCTCAGACGCTACGCGCCGTCCCCTCGAAACCCGGCGCGGTCTCCTAGGCGATGAAGAACACGAGCTGTTCACCGAGGTCCTGTTGGGGCGCCTCGGCTACCACCTGCGCCGCTGCCGCGCCGAAGCCGCGAATCTCGTCGATCGGATGAACACGCTGCTACAGCAGGTGCCCGCCTCCTCCGGACATCTCATGAAACTCATCCGTTTTCAGGGATACGCCTCGGAAGCGGAAACTGCCGAGAACACGGCCCATATGAGCTCCCGGCGCCCATCGTCATCGCCCTGGTGCGTCGCTGGGTGCGCCGGAGATCGTCCCTACAGCCGTAGCTACCTCTGCCCTACCCGAGGAACGACAAGCGCACTTGACAGTTGTCACCCCACTGGAGACAACCACAACATGCCCCACACGCGTTGCCTGAGCGGTACAGGGCCCGCAAGGGTGCGGCGGCAGCGCAGCCCCAGGATCCGACTTGGAGCAGATTCATCGCCGCTCCAGTGACCCCGTCGACGTCGGCCCCACCGAACGAACCGGCGCGGCGGGCACCCGGCCGTGCAGCCCTGTCTCCCGGGAGCGCGCGAGAGCCGGCAACCGGACCAGGCCTGGCGGGGGCCCCGCTCAAGGTCACCCCAGGAAGCTCACGCGTACCTGCCGGTGTGGATTGTCCACGTTCGTGTCCACCAAGCAGACGGACTGCCAGGTGCCGAGTGCCATCCGGCCCGAGATGACCGGGAGGGTGGCGTGGGGTGGGACGAGGGCGGGCAGGACGTGGTCGCGGCCGTGGCCGGGGGTGCCGTGGCGGTGGCGCCAGCGGTCGTCGGCCGGGAGGAGGTCGTGCAGGGCGGCCAGGAGGTCTTCGTCGCTGCCTGCGCCGGTTTCGAGGACGGCGATGCCGGCGGTGGCGTGCGGAACGAAGATGTTCAGCAGGCCGTCGCGGCCGTCTGCCGTCTCCCGGAGGAATGCGGCGCAGTCGGCGGTGAGGTCGGCGACGGTCTCTGTCGAGCCCGTGGTGACGTCAAGGGTGCGGGTGGTGAATGCGGTGCTCATACGTTCATTTTCGTACGGACAGCCTGCCCGCGTCCGCAACCCCGCGGGCCGCTCCCGCAATGCCACCTCAATACTCCGGCAACAAAAGTCCACCAGCCGAGATGACGTTTGACCCCTCTCGCAGCGCACCGCTACGTTCAGCGACATGTCTACATCAGCCCTGCTCACCACGCGCGGTCACATCGACCTGCTGCGGGTGGCCTCTGCGGCGTGTCGCCGCGGCGGCTGTTGTTGATGCCGTTGCGCCGCTGTTGCCGTTGCTGAGGCCGTTCCAGGTTTCGCGTTTCGCGGTGCTTTGTGGCCACGCGCGGCTTGTTGCGGCTATGCGCGACCGTTTCGAGGCCTTGTCTCCTTCTGTCTTGCTCTGCTGTGGTTGCCTTTTGGTGCTTCGCAGCGACTGTTGCAGATTGTTTCGCTCGTAGCTATTCGCTGGATTGCGGGTTTGTTCGTTTGCCCGTTGGCCCGTTTGGCGTGCTGGCGTTTCGCTGGTGCTTTTGTTGCCTCCGTCTGTGCCCTGTGGCCTGTGGTGTCCGTCGTGCGTCCGGGTGAGCGGCTTCCTTCTCCCGCCCCCCGCCTTTCCCCCTCCCCGTGGAGCATTCATGACTCTCGATCAGGCCGTGGCGCGCCATGGCCCACCCGATATATCCGATGAAGCAGTGCGTCCGTCCCTTGCGAAGGGTGTGGAGACGGGGGTGAAGTCCGGGTCCGGCGCCGAGGGGCTCGAGCTTGTTCGCGTTGATCCGGTTTCCGGTCGCCGGTGGTCGGTGCCGCGGTGGTTGCGCCGTACCGTGGGGCCCGTCGCGCTGCTGGCGCTGTGGCAGGTACTCAGTGCGAGCGGTGCGCTGGAGTCCGACATTCTGGCGTCGCCCGGGACCATCGCCGCCACCGGCGGAGACCTGATCTCGGACGGAACACTGCCGTCGGCGATGCTGGTCTCTCTTCAACGCGTCGCGGTCGGACTGCTGTTGGGTGGCGTGACCGGTGTGGTGCTGGCGCTCGTGTCGGGGCTTTCCCGGCTCGGCGAGGATCTGGTCGATGCGACCGTGCAGATGCTGCGCTCCATTCCCTGGGTGGGCGTCATTCCGCTGTTCATCATCTGGCTGGGCATCGGCGAGGCGCCCAAGATTGCGCTGATCTCGCTGGGTGTGGCGTTCCATCTGTATCTGAATGTCTATGCCGGAATTCGTGGCGTCGATGCCCAGTTGGTGGAGGCGGGGCAGTCGCTCGGGCTGAGTCGATGGGGCCTGATCGGGCATGTGATATTGCCCGGCGCGCTTCCGGGAGCCATGACCGGGCTGCGCTATTCGCTGGCCACCGCATGGCTCGCGCTGGTCTTCGGTGAGCAGGTCAACGCCGATGACGGCCTCGGTTTTCTGATGAACCAGGCCAGGGAATTCTTCCGCACCGACGTGATCGTGGTGTGCCTGGTGGTCTACGCGATCCTCGGGCTCATCGCCGATTTTCTCGTCCGTACCCTCGAAAGGCTGCTGCTGCAATGGCGACCGACGTTCACGGGTCAGTGACCGATAACGCGCAGGGACGGCAGAGCTCGCGCGCCGCGGTCTCCGGTGCCGCCGTACAGGTCGGCGGACTGGTACGCGCCTTCGGCGGACGAGCCGTCATCGACGGTCTTCATCTGTCCATCCGGCCGGGCGAGTTCGTGGCGTTGCTCGGGCGCAGTGGCTGCGGCAAGTCGACGTTGCTGCGGGTTCTGGCCGGGCTCGACCAGGAGATCGAGGGCGAGGTTCTGGTGCCGCGCCGCAAGGCCGTGGCGTTCCAGGCGCCGCGGTTGATGCCCTGGAAGCGGGTCTGGCGGAATGTGCTGCTGGGGCTGCCGGGCCGCCCGGAACGGAGCACTGCCGCACGGGCGTTGGAAGAAGTCGGACTCGGCCATCGGGCGGACGCCTGGCCCAAGACGCTCTCCGGCGGGGAAGCCCAGCGTGCGTCGCTCGCCCGCGCCCTGGTGCGTGAACCCGATCTGCTGCTGCTCGACGAGCCGTTCGGTGCCCTCGACGCACTGACCCGGATCAAGGCCCAGCGCCAGGTGGCCGAGCTGTGGCAGGAGCGCGGCTGCGCGGTCCTGCTGGTCACCCATGACGTGGCGGAGGCCCTGCTGCTCGCGGACCGGGCGCTGGTGATGGAGGGCGGCCGGATCGCGTACGAGACCACGGTGGATCTGCCGCGGCCGCGCGATATCTCCGATCCTCGCTTCGGTGCGTTGCGCGCCCAGCTGCTCGACCGGCTCGGCGTGGAGGACGAACCCGATGTGGAGGACGGTGTGGCGGGCGAGGAAGGCAGGGAGAGCGTGGAGGGCGTGGAGGGCGGTGGAGGTGCTGGTGGCGCCGAAGGCGAGCCGGAGGCCGCCGGGCCCCGCACGGCGGACGCCTCCCCCACCGCCGTCTGACCTCGCCCGCGGATTGAGCGGCAGGCAGCCGGCCGTCATCGCCGCGCAGTCGCCACCCCGACCGACCCGATACGAGCCGATACCGGCCCGATGCGCCCCGGATCTGAGCCCGATCGCGGCCGTAACCGCAGGCTCCCGGAACCGGCAACCGGAGCCCGGCAACCGAACACACCCACCCGACACCCAGCACCAGCCACCCCGTCACCCCGTCCCCCCAAAGCCTCCTCCCCCACCCCACTCCCCCACATCCGCTCCAGCCCACCCCAGCTCCCCCCTCCCCACCCAAGAACGAAACGGACAACACCCCATGAGAGCACGCCATATCGCCCCAGCCGCCCTGCTGCTCCCGCTCACCCTGCTGCTGGCCGCCTGCAATGGTTCGTCGGGGGCCAAGGGGGCCGGCGGGGGGACCGGCAGTGGGACCGACGGCAAGGGGTCGCTGACCCTCAACGTCGGTGATCAGAAGGGTGGTTCGGAGGCGTTGCTGCGGGCCGCCGGAGAGTTGGACGACCTTCCGTACAAGATCAAGTGGTCGACCTTCACCTCGGGGCCGCCGCTGCTGGAGGCGGTCAACGCGGGAGCGGTGGACGTCGGTGCGGTCGGCAACACGCCGCCGGTGTTCGCCGCCGCGGCGAAGTCGAAGATCAAGGTGATCGCCGGGACGCACAGCAGGTCGGACGGTGAGTCGATCCTGGTGAAGAAGGGCTCCCCGCTCAAGCGGCCGGCGCAGCTGAAGGGCAAGTCGATCGCCGTTGCCCAGGGCAGCTCGGCGCACTACCAGCTGATTGCCTCGCTGAAGAAGGCCGGGCTGACCCCGAAGGACGTCACGCTCAACTACCTGCAGCCGGCCGATGCGCTCGCCGCGTTCACCCGGGGGAAGGTGGATGCCTGGGCGGTGTGGGACCCGTACACCTCGCAGGCCCTGGACCAGGCCGACGCCCGGGTGCTGACCACCGGGCAAGGGGTCGTCAACGGACTGAGCTTCCAGGTTGCCGCGCCCGCCGCATTGCACGACAAGAAGAAGTCGGCGGCGCTGAAGGACTACACGGACCGGTTGCGGCGGGCACAGAACTGGGTGTTCAAGCACCCCGACGTCTGGGCGAAGGCCTGGGCGAAGGAGACCGGGCTGCCGGACAAGGTGGCCCTGGACGCGGTCAAGCGCACCCGGGGGACGGCGGTCACGGTCGCCGTGGACAAGGCCGCCGTCGCCTCCGAGCAGCAGATCGTCGAGTCGTTCGCGGCGCTGAAGCTGATCCCCCGCTCCTTCGACTTCGGGGAGTTCGTCGACCCCCGTTTCAACGGTGACCTGCCGCCTTCGAGCACCGCGCCGCGTACCTATGGAAAGGGTCAGTGAGATGTCCGTACACCTGCATTGGTTTCTGCCGACAGGCGGCGACGGGCGGACCCTCGTCGACCGCCATGCCTATACCGACGGCGGCATCCGGCGTGACCGCATCACCCCGGTCAGCGGGGTACGGGCCCCGGACATCGAGTATTTGGCCCAAATCGCCAAGGCTGCCGAGCAGTTGGGTTTTGAAGCGGTGCTCACGCCCACCGGTACGTGGTGCGAGGACGCCTGGCTGACGACGGTGGCGCTCACCCAGGTCACCGAGCGGCTGAAGTTCCTGGTCGCGTTCCGGCCGGGGGTGATCTCGCCGGTGCTGGCGGCCCAGATGGCCGCGACCTATCAGCGGATCTCGCGCGGGCGGCTGCTGCTGAATGTGGTGACCGGGGGCGATTCGACCGAGCAGCGGAGGTTCGGCGATCATCTCGACCATGACCGGCGGTATGCCCGTACGGATGAGTTTCTGCAGGTCGTACGTGGTGTGTGGGGCGGGAAACCGTTCGACTTCCGGGGCGAGCACTATCAGGTCGAGGGCGGTCTGACGGCGCTGCCGCCGGACCCGCTGCCGCAGATCTGCTTCGGCGGCTCGTCCGCCGCGGCGGGGCCGGTCGCCGCCCGGAATGTGGATGTGTACCTCACCTGGGGCGAGCCACCCGAGGAGGTCAAGCAGAAGATCGACTGGATTCGTGGGCTGGCGGAGAAGGAGGGCCGTACGGTCCGGTTCGGTATCCGGCTGCACACGATCTCCCGGGACTCCTCCAAGGAGGCCTGGGCGACCGCCGGCCGGCTGCTCGACGACCTCGATCCGGAGACGGTCGCGGCCGCGCAACAGGCGCTGGGCAGGAGCGAGTCGGTGGGGCAGCAGCGGATGCTGGCGCTGCACGGCGGCTCGCGCGACAAGCTGGAGATCTCGCCCAATCTGTGGGCGGGGGTCGGCCTGGTACGGGGCGGTGCCGGCACCGCGCTGGTCGGCAGCCATGCCGAGGTGGCCGACCGGATCGAGGAGTACCACTCCCTGGGCGTCGAGCACTTTGTGCTCTCCGGCTACCCGCATCTGGAGGAGGCGTACTGGTTCGGTGAGGGCGTACGGCCGGAGCTTGCCGCCCGCGGGCTGCTGGATGCCGGGCCCTCTCCCCTGGACGGTGTCCCGGCCGCCCCTGGCCGCCCGGCGTCCGCACCGGGCGGCGCGCCGCTGCTGATCGCCGGCGGCCGCTGAGCCGGATTCCGTGGGGCCGTGGGGGCGCACGGCGGTCGTTGCCGCTGAGCGCGCCCCCACGGCCTTCGACCGGCCCTGCTGCCGGTACCGGGGAGCCGATGCGGCGCGCACCGGGAAAGGGCGCAGCGCGGCAGGCCGCGGAAACTGCCCGCGCCCCGGGGGAAGACAACCAGCCCTCCCCGGGTTAGGTGAATCATGAACTACACCGGGGTGCGTGAGGTCGAGGTCGTGGTGATCGGTGCCGGGCAGGCCGGTCTGGCCGCCGCCTTTCATCTGCGGCGGGTCGGTTATGCGCCGGACCGGGACTTCGTGGTGCTCGATCACGCTCCGCGCCCCGGCGGGGCCTGGCAGTTCCGGTGGCCGACGCTGACGTACGAAAAGGTGCACGGCATGCATGCGCTGCCCGGCATGGAACTGACCGGTGCCGATCCACGGCGCCCGTCGTCCGAGGTGATCGGCGGGTACTTCGACAGCTATGAGCAGACCTTCGGGCTGCGGGTGCACCGGCCGGTGAGCGTGACGGCCGTGCGCGAGGGCGACGACGGACGGCTGCTGGTCGCGACGTCGGAAGGGGACTATGCGGCACGGGCCGTGATCAATGCGACCGGGACCTGGGACCGGCCGTTCTGGCCGCGGTTTCCCGGACAGGAGACGTTCGGCGGCCGTCAGCTGCACAGCTCTCAGTACGAGGGTCCGGAGGGCTTCCGCGGCGCGCGGGTCGTGGTGGTGGGCGGCGGGACATCGGCCGTACAGCAGCTGCTGGAGATCGCGCCGGTCGCGGCCGCGACGACGTGGGTGACACGCCGGCCGCCGGTCTTCCGCGAGGGTCCGTTCGGCCAGGAGCAGGGCCGGGCCGCGGTCGCCCTGGTGGAGGAGCGGGTCCGGCAGGGGCTGCCGCCGCGGAGCGTGGTGAGCGTGACCGGGCTGCCGATGACCGAGGCCATCCGGCAGGCCCGGGAGAGCGGCGTGCTGGAGCGGCTGCCGCTCTTCGAGCGCCTCACGCCCACGGGCGTGATCTGGGACGACGGACGCACGGCCGAGGCCGATGTGATCCTTTACGCGACGGGCTTCCGCGCCGCCATCGACCATCTCGCCCCGCTGCGGCTGCGCGAGCCGGGCGGCGGTATCCGGATGGACGGCACCCGCACGCTGCGCGATGCGCGGATCCATCTCGTCGGATACGGGCCGTCGGCGAGCACCATCGGCGCCAACCGCGCGGGACGTGCCGCGGTCGGCGACATCCGTCGCATGCTCGCCGCCACCGTTCAACCAGTCCGTGGGGAGCGGGGGTTGGCCGACAGTCTCGCCTCGTAGGGCGGGGCCACGTGCCCGACGGGGCGGCGCAACCGTAGTCCGTAAACCGCCGAAACGCCCGCGCGACAAAACGCCACAAAGACCCTCCCCATGGGAACCCCCATACGAATCCTCGGACGAACAGTTGCTCCCGGGAGCAGTTGTTCGCCGGTAAGCATGATCGAGGAGGGGAGGGGTTCAATTGACTCGCTGCAACCGGCGATGATGACGGGGCGCGAGCGGCGGGCTGCAGACCGTTACCACGCCTCCGGTCCATCCCCCTTGCTGGGCCGGGGAGTTGAGTCCCACAACTTCAAGGAGAAGATCCCGATGGACATCCTCACCGCTCTCTTGGCCAACGTCCTCCACCTCGTGGGTTGGCTCGTCTGACAGACCTCGCCCCGAGGCGCCGCCCCTCCCTGTCCCGGGACGGGCGGCGCTTGTCTGTGTTCCGGCGGGCTATTTCTCCAGCTTCTGCCGGGAGGTCTCCGGAAGGGTCAGATAGACGAGGAACGAGACGAGGCACAGCGCGGCCACGTACCAGGGGAAGAGGTCGGCGTGGCCGGCCTGCTTGAACCAGGTGCCGACGTAGGGAGCCGTGCCGCCGAAGAGGGCGACGGTGAGTGAGTACGGGAAGCCGATCCCGGCGGCACGCACCCGCGCGGGGAACACCTCGGCGTTCACGGCAGCGGCGACCGAGGTGTAGCCGGTGAGCAGCACCATGCCCGCGCACTGCACCAGCAGCAGCGAGAAGAACGCGTCGCTGACCAGGTGCAGCAGCGGTACGGCCAGGACGGCGAAACCCAGCGAGAAGCCGAGCAGCAGTGGTTTGCGGCCGATGCGGTCCGAGAGCATTCCGCCGAGCGGCTGGAGCAGGGCGAAGAAGACGAGCGAGAGGGTGCCGACGATGAGCGAATCGCCCTTGTCGAAGCCCGCGTTGACCTGTGCGTAGGTGGGCAGGTAGGTCGTCCAGGTGTAGTAGGCGATGGTGCCGCCGGCGGTGATACCGCAGATGAGCAGGGACTGACGGGGGTGGCGGCGCAGCGCCTCGAAGAGGCCGGGGCGGTCGGCCGCCTGCTGCTCGGGGCTTGGGGTCTCCCCTGCTCGAACGGAGTGGAGAGCTTGGGGAAGTGTCTCCTGGGCGCCGCGCCGGATCCACAGCCCCAGCAGGCTCAGCAGGGCGCCGACGAGGAACGCCACCCGCCAGCCCCACTGCCCCATCTGCCGCTCGGTGAGCAGCGCCGCGAGCAGCGCGGCGGTTCCGGAGGCCAGCAGCTGGCCGAGGGTCGTGGACACGTACTGGAAGCTGGAGAACAGCCCGCGCCTGCCCGGTCCCGCCGATTCGACGAGGAAGGTCGTGGAGGCCGCGAACTCGCCGCCCACCGACAGACCCTGCACCAGACGGGCGACGACCAGGACGAGGGGGGCCAGCAGACCGGTGGCGGCGTAGGTCGGGGTGAGCGCGACCAGCAGACTGCCGCCGCCCATCAGCAGGATGGTCAGGGTCAGTGCGGTCCGTCGGCCCCGGCGGTCGGCGATCGCGCCCATCAGCAGCCCGCCGACCGGGCGCATGAAGAAGCCGACCGCGAAGACGGCGAAGGTGGAGAGCAGCGGCACCAGGGCGTTGCCGGCGCCCTCGGGGAAGACCTGCCCGGCGAAGTAGACCGCGAGGAAGGAGTACGCGTACCAGTCGTACCACTCAACGGCGTTGCCGATGGAGGCGGCGGCCAGCTGCCGCAGGCGTGACGGCGGGCGGGCACCGCTCGGCGCCTGGTCCTTGGCTATGTGCTCGGCACTCGACATGGTCCTCCGCTCCTGGTTCTTCTCCTGGGCCTGCGGCTGGGGCAGGATGAGCCGACAGGTGATCATGTACCGCGGAAGCGGATGGCCGCCAGAGGCTGTGGCTACCGAAAGGAGATGGCAATGTGCGTGTAGCACTGTTCGTCACCTGCATCAACGACATGCTCCATCCGCGGACGGGGCAGGCGGTGGTGACGCTGCTGGAGCGGCTGGGGGTGGAGGTCGGCTTCCCCGCCGAACAGAGCTGCTGCGGCCAGCCACAGTTCAACACCGGATACCGGCATGCGACCGAGCCGCTGGTGCGCCGTTTCGACCGGGCGTTCAAGGACTACGAGTATGTGGTCACCCCGTCCGGCTCGTGTGCCGCGATGGTGCGTGACAACTATCCGCGGATCGGCGCGAAGGCGGCCGCCGAGGGGCGCGGCCGGGGACTCGTCGACGCGGCGGCGGTCGCGGTGCCCAAGATGTACGAGTTGACCGAGTTCCTGGTGGACGTGCTGAAGGTGGAGGATGTCGGTGCCTCTTACCCGCATACCGTCACCTACCACCCCACCTGCCACGGGCTGCGGATGCTGGGGCTGGGCGACCGGCCGCGGCGGCTGCTGGAGCACGTCAAGGGGCTGGAGCTGCGGGAACTGCCGGGCGCCGAGGAGTGCTGCGGGTTCGGCGGCACCTTCGCGGTGAAGAACCCGGCGGTCTCGGCGGCGATGGGCGCCGACAAGGTCCGTCACATCGTCGGTACCGGGGCCGAGGCGGTCTGCACGGTCGACAACTCCTGTCTGCTGCACATCGGCGGCACCCTCACCCGCCAGGGCTCGGCGGTCCGCCCGGTCCATATCGCGGAGATCTTGGCCAGTACGGAAGGGAGCGTGCTGTGAGCGGCACCTACCTGGGCATGCCGGCGTTCCCCCGGGCCGCCGCCGCGTCCACCCGCGACACCCGGCTGCGCGCCAACCTCACCCATGCCACCCACACCATCCGCGACAAACGCGCCAAGGCCGTTGCGGAGCTGGACGACTGGGCGCAACTGCGGGCCGCGGGCGCCGCGGTGAAGGACCGTACCCTGCGCCATCTCGACCATTATCTGGAGCAGTTGGAGTCCGCGGTCGTCGCCGCGGGCGGGCAGGTCCACTGGGCGGTGGACGCCGACGAGGCCAACCGGATCGTCACCCGGCTGGTGCGGGAGACCGGCGAGACGGAGGTCGTCAAGGTCAAGTCGATGGCGACGCAGGAGATCGGGCTGAACGAGGCGCTGGCCGGGGCCGGTATCCATGCGTACGAGACGGATCTGGCCGAGCTGATCGTGCAGCTCGGCCACGATCTGCCGTCGCACATCCTGGTCCCGGCGATCCACCGCAACCGCTCGGAGATCCGCGACATCTTCGTGCGGGAGATGGGCTCTTGGGGCCGCCCGGCGCCGGAGGGGCTGACCGACTCCCCCGCCGAGCTGGCCGAGGCGGCGCGGCTGCATCTGCGGGAGAAGTTCCTGTCCGCGAAGGTCGGGATCTCGGGGGCCAACTTCATGGTCGCGGAGACCGGCACGCTGGTCGTCGTGGAGTCCGAGGGCAACGGCCGGATGTGTCTGACCCTCCCCGAGACACTGATCTCCGTCGTCGGCATCGAGAAGGTGGTGCCCAGCTGGCAGGACCTGGAGGTCTTCCTGCAGCTGCTGCCCCGCTCCTCCACCGCCGAGCGGATGAACCCGTACACCTCCACATGGACGGGCACCACGGACGGCGACGGGCCGCGGACCTTCCATCTGGTACTGCTCGACAACGGGCGGACCGACACCCTCGCCGATACCGTCGGGCGGCAGGCGCTGCGCTGCATCCGCTGCTCGGCCTGTCTGAACGTCTGCCCGGTGTACGAGCGGGCCGGCGGGCATGCGTACGGCTCGCCGTACCCCGGCCCCATCGGCGCCATCCTCACTCCGCAACTGCGGGGTATCGAAGGCTCGTTGGAGGCCTCGCTGCCGTATGCCTCGTCGCTGTGCGGGGCCTGTTACGAGGTGTGCCCGGTCGCCATCGACATCCCCGAGGTGCTGGTGCACCTACGGGAGCGGGTCGTGGAGGGCGGGCCGGTCACCCGGGGCGGGGCGCGCACCGTCCTCAAACCGGCCAGGGGGCATGCCGCGGAGCGGGCCGCGATGCGCGCGGCGGGCTGGGCGTTCGATCACCCGGGCGCGCTGCGTGCCGGGATGCGGCTGGGGGCCCGCACCCGTCGGCTGCATCCACGGCGGCTGCCGGGACCGGGCCGCGCCTGGTCGCAGACGCGCGATCTTCCCGTGGTGCCGGCCGAGTCCTTCCGCGACTGGTGGCAGCGCACCCGTGGCACATCGTCGGAGCAGCGAGGGGAGACCAGGTGACCAGCCGGGACGTGGTGTTGGCACGGGTGCGGCAGGCGTTGGCGGATGTGCCGCGCGGCACGGAGCCGGGCGGTCCGCCGGTGGCCCGGGACTACCACCGCGTGCACGGGGCCCGGACGCCCGAGCAGACCGTCGATCTGCTCGCGGAGAATCTCGCCGACTACCGGGCGATCGTGCATCGCACCGACGCGGAGGGCCTGCCGGGGCTGATCGGCCGGCTGCTGGCGGAGCGCGGGGCGCGGACGGTGCTGGTGCCGCCGGGCCTGGATGCCTCCTGGACGACCGGCACCGACGTCACCCGCGTCGAGGACCGCGCGTCGAGCACGCCCGGTGAACTCGACGCCGTGGACAGTGTGCTGACGGGTTGCGCGGTGGCCATCGCGGAGACCGGCACGCTGGTCCTGGATGCGGGACCCGACCAGGGCAGACGCCGGATCACGCTGGTGCCGGACCATCACCTCTGTGTCGTCCGCGCCCCTGACCAGGTGGTCGGCTCGGTGCCGGAGGCGCTGCCGCGGGTGGCGCCGGACCGCCCGCTGACCTGGATCTCCGGTCCGTCCGCGACCAGCGACATCGAACTCGACCGGGTGGAGGGGGTGCACGGGCCGCGGACGCTGGAGGTGATTCTGCTGGCGACGGCGCAGAAAGCGGACTGAGCGGAAGCGGCCGTGGCCGCGGAGGGCTGCGACAGGTGTGCGACCCCGTTGTCAGTGGGGATTCCTACACTGATCGGGATGTCCTTCGCACACGCGGTGCGGGGGTGCGCATCCGGGGGGAGGGAGCAGATGGTGCTGCGGCAGGGCTTACCACCACGGCGTTCCGGCGCGGCAGGCCGCTCACCCGCACCGGAGCCCGGAGCGCCGTCCCTTGCCGCTCCGCCGGACTCCGCACCCTCCCGGCTGCTGACCTGGCTGGGGCGGTTGGGCGTCCCGGCCGCCGCGTTCGCCGTGTTCCAGACACTGCTGGGGATCCTGCCGCAGAATCTCGCGGGCGAGGCGGCGCGTTACTGCGTGGCGGCAACGGCCGGTGCCGGGGTCGGCGCGGTGGTGTGGCTGGCGGCCGCCCTGCTGCGGACGCGGGCCGCGGCGGCGGCCGCCATCGCCGCACCCCCGCCCGGCCCCGCGCCGTCACCCGCCGGATCGCTTCCCGAGCTGATGGACGGCACGTACCAGGCGCTGCGGCGCGGCCTCTCGGTGATCGAGGTGTCCGGGCGCGGACCGCTCACCGGCTGGCCGCACTCTCTCGCCGAGAGCGATCCACCCGTGCATCCGACGGCGTTCGGTACGGCGTACGGGCTGCATCTGCTGCTCGACATCGCGCCGTACGACGGCCGCATACGGGCGGGGCAGGTGGCCGAGACGCTGTGGCGGCTGCGGCTTCCCGGCGGCGGATGGGCCGCCCGCTCCCAGGGCAGCGGGGCCCGGCCCGAGGTGTCCGCGGTGGTGCTGGGTGCGCTGGCCCGGGCCGGCGCCGATCCACGGCTGCTGGAGGCCGAAATACGCTCCTGCGAGGTGCTGTGGAACCCCGACCATGACGCCTCCGGGCTGGCGAACACCTATGTCGTGACGAATGTCCTGCGTGGGCTGCTGCGGGCGGCCCCCGGCTCCAGCGCGCTGGACGGACTGCGCGAGGTGCTGGTCAACGGCGCCACGGCCGACCCGGCGCGCGGCAACCACCGCTGCTGGGGCGCGGCGCTGGCCACCGGCCGCGGCAACCCGGCGCCGTCCGCTGCGCACACCGCGCGGGCCGTGGTGGCGCTGGACCGGGCCGCACGTGTGCTGGGCGAGGACGAGCGGCAGCGCACGGTGCGCGAGGAGGGGCTGCGCTGGCTGCTGGCCGGCCCGGCGGCGCCGTCGGGTGGCGTGGCCGATCTGCAGAACTGCCAGGAAGAGGTGCGGCGGCCGGACGAGGAGGATCCGCTGCATCAAGAGCTGCTGTCGGTGCGGCATTTCGCGGCCGCGTGGGTGGCCCGTGCGCTGATGACGGACGGAGCCCGCGAGGTCGCGGCCGGGGAAGTGGGGCTGCCGGCCTGGGAGGCACAGCTGACCATGGCCGTGGCGCGGGTGCAGGGTATGCAGCGGGGCGGGGTGTGGCGGTGGGACGACGGGCCCATGGGGCACCCGGTGTGGATGGCGTATCAGGGCCTTTCGGTACTGCGGCGACATGCGTTGATGGTCTACCGGCCATGAGGCGGGCGGGATTCCGCGGAGGCGGGGAGTAGGGGGCGGTGACGCCCATGGCCGGGTGAGGGGCCGCGGGGCGGTGCTGCTCATGGCCCGGGTGAGGGGCCAGGGGCGGGGCGGGCGGGTGCGGGTGGTGAGCGGCGGGACGGTCGGGGGCGGCGAAGGGGAGTCAGACTCATGCAGGTCGAGGAAGCCCGGCGACTGCTGGCGGAACGGCTGGGCGGCGGGCCGGCGCCGCCGTCGCCCGAGTCGGCGCGCGCGGTGACCGCCCAGCTGGCCCACCCGGACACCCTCGGTCCGCTGGTGCGCCGATTATCCGCCGGGGATCTCGATCTGGCGGAGTGCACCCGGCTCTCGTACCGCCATGTGCTGGGCTTCGACAAACTGTTACTGCTGGCCGGTGCGCCGCGGTTCATGCTGCGGGTCCATTTCTGGCACGGCGGGGCCGGACCGGTCCCCGAGGACATCCACAACCACCGGTGCGCGATCGCCTCGGCGGTGGTGCGCGGCCGCGTCCGTATGGAGTGCTACGAGCCGGCCGCTGACGGTGTGCCGGCGACCGCCTACCGGGAGACCATCGACGGCCCCGGCGGTGCCTGGCGGCTGCGGCGGGTCGGGGACGCACGGCTGCGGCTGGTGTGTACGGAGCAGTACGGCGCAGGGCGGAGCTACGGCCTGGCCGCCCGTACGCTGCACCGCGTGATGAGCGAGGAGCCGACGGTGACGCTGTTCCTGGAGACCGCCCCACAGCGGTCGGTGACCGATGTCTACGTCAGGAACAGCAACCGTGTCAGGGGCAGCGGTGCCGGGCGCAGCGGCTCGGCCGCAGACGGCGGCCCCGCCACGGACAGCGGTTCCGCCGCGGACAGCGGTTCCGCCACGGACAGCGGCGATGACCGGATCGGCGGCGCTCTCAGGACCGGCGGCGCCGAGCGTGTGGATCCGCCGCCCAAGACTCCGCTGCCACCGGCCGTCTACCTTGCCGAACTCGATTCCCTGGCAGGCTCTTTGGGCTATTGAAAGGGGGTTGCGGCGGGCGCCCGAAGCGGGCCGTCATGGCCCGGAGCCCGGCGGCGTCCAGCCCGCCGCCCAGTGCCTGGCGGATCACGTCGAGGTTGTAGGCGTCCACGCCGATCTGGGCCAGCTCGGCGGGCCGTGCCCACAAAAAGGCCTGATCCGGGCTGGGCAGTACGACGTCCAGCGTCAGCGGGCGGACGAGGAAGTTCTCCTGGTGGTTGTGGACCCGGCGGCCCTGATAGTCACTCAGGAAGCTGGCGGATCCGGTGTGCGCGACGATGGTGCCGAGGAGACCGGTCTCTTCCTTCAGCTCCCGTAGGGCGGCGCTCTCGGCCAACTCCCCACGATCGAGCTTCCCGCACGGCACACCCCACGCGCCGGGCAGAAAACGCTCGCGGTAGCTACGGCGCACGATCAGCACACTGGCGTCGTGCACCACCACCGCCGCGGCCAGATAAGTGTCGGCTGCAATCTGGTTCATCGGACATCTCGCAATCCGAAGAGACGGGCGCAGGCCCGTGGCGGAGGTCCACCGTACCGGCGATGACTCAGCTACGGGCCGGTTCCGGGGGCACCCGCCGGAGCACCGTGAGGCGACTACCCCCGCGGGGAGACCGGGCGCTCGAAGAAGGTCTCCAACGAGACGGTCGCCTGGGTTCCGCTGACCCCCTCGATCGCATACAGCCTGCGCAGGACGTCCTGAAGCCCCTCGGTGGTGGCGGTTCGCACCTTCACCAGGACGGAGGCACTGCCCGCGATCACATGGGCCTCCTGGATCTCGGGGATGGCCAGGAAGGCGGCAGCCGAATCGCCCATCCATGCGGAGGACTCGACCATGACGAACGCCAGTACTCCGCGGCCGAGGGCCACGGGGTCCACGTCCACGGTCGTACGGCGGATCACGCCGCGCTCCCGGAGCTTGCGGACCCGCTCATGGGCGGCACCGGCCGAGAGGCCGACCGCCTTGCCGAGCGCCGCATAGGCCTGCGTGGCGTCCTGCTGGAGCAGGGCGACGAGTTCGCGGTCGACGTCATCCATGCTTGCCACCATATCCCGTTCCGAGATATCACTACACTGCCGAATGTGGTTCAGGTCACCACCCGAGAGGCTTAACTATGTCTAATTCCTTGGCGACTTCGCCATACGAGATACTGGACGACCGCTTCCGGACCGGAAGGTGCGCGAACGGCGACGAACGCCTGGAGAAGCTGTACGAGAACTGCCGCTGGGCCGAGGGCCCGGTCTATCTGCCCGCCTGGCGCCAGTTGATCTGGAGCGACATCCCCAACGACCGGATGCTGCGCTGGGACGAACCGACCGGCACGGTCGGCGTCTTCCGTTCCCCGGCCGGACACAGCAACGGCAACACCCTCGACGGCCAGTCCCGGCTGATCAGCTGCGAGCAGGGCAACCGCCGCGTCACCCGCACCGAGCACAACGGGACCCTCACGGTGCTCGCCGACCGCTTCGAAGGCAAGCGGCTCAACAGCCCGAACGACGCGGTCGTGCACTCCGACGGCACCATCTGGTTCTCCGACCCGGACTTCGGAATCACCAGCGACTATGAGGGCCACCGCGCCGAGAGCGAGATCGGCGCGTGCCATGTCTACCGGATCGATCCCTCGACGGGCACCGTCACCCTTGCCGCGGACGGTTTCGGTGGACCGAACGGACTGGTCCTCTCCCCCGACGAAGAGCAGCTGTACGTATCGGACACCCGCGCCGGTCAGATCCGGGTCTTCGACGTACGAGCGGACGGGTCGCTGTCGGACGGCAGAATCTTCGCCGAAACCACGGACGGGCAGAGCCGGTTCGACAACATCCGCTTCGATGACGAGGGGCGGCTGTGGGCGGCCGCCATGTCCGGCGGGGTGCACTGCTATGACCCGGACGGCACCCTGATCGGGCGGCTCCGCGTCCCCGAGGCGGTCTCCAACATCGCCTTCGGCGGCCCGAAGAACAACCGCCTCTTCATCACCGCGACGACCACGCTGTACTCACTGGTGATGTCGGTGACGGGGGCGCCCCGGATCCGCTGTCCGCGCTGATCCCGTCAGGGTCGGCGCTGCCCCGGGCGAGGTCCGCACCTACCCTGCCGAGGCCCACCGGCCGGCCTCCGCGGGCGGACGGACCGCCGGCCCGGAGCATGTCCGGCGCGCCGTCGCCGAAGCCGGCCCGGTGCCTGGTGGTGACGACACCAGGCTCAGCTCACACCCCCCTGTCACCGCGCCGTGCTGTCAGGCTGGCTGTCATGAATCCATCCACGACCTTGATCACCGGCGCCACCCAGGGCCTGGGCCGCGGCCTCGCACTCGATCTCGCGGCCCGTGGCGGCACCGTCCTGCTGCACGGCCGCGACCGCACCCGGCTGGAGAGCGTGGCGGCCGAAGTACGGGCCGCCGCCCCCCGGTCCACCGTCCGTACCTACCTCGCCGACCTGGCCGACCTCGACCAGGTACACGCGATGGCCGCCCGGATCCGTGCGGCGGAACCCCGGCTCGACGGCTTGATCAACAACGCCGTCGCGGGCGGCGGCGCTGAGCCGCTCACCCGCGAACTGAGCCACCAGGGCTACGAGTTGCGCTTCGCCGTGAATCACCTCGCCCCGTACGCCCTCACCCGCGATCTGCTGCCGCTGCTGACCGCCTCGGCGCCGGCCCGCGTGGTCAATGTCGCCTCGATCGGCCAGGAGGCCCTCGACTTCGACGACATCATGCTGGAGCGGGACTACGAGGGGCTGCACGCCTACTGCAAGAGCAAGCTCGCGCTGATCATGGCGACCTTCCATCTGGCCGCCGAGCTGGAGGGCACCGGCGTCACGGTGAACACTCTCCATCCGGCCCACCTGATGGACACCAAGGGAGTACGCGAGTACGGCCTGACCCCGGCCACCGACATCGACGAGGGGGTTCGCCCGACCGTCCGGCTGCTCCTCGACCCCGACCTCGCCTCCACCACGGGCCGCTACTTCGACCAGTTCACCGACACCCGGGCACACGCCCAGGCATACGACGCCGAAGCCCGGGACCGCCTGATGAAGCTGACCAACGACCTCATCGACCGGGCCTGAGCTGCGGGACCAGGGGTGCAACGGGCGCCGGCGAGAGCCGGCGCGGAGACCTCGGCGACAGCGACGCGGGATGTCGTGATCCAGCGGACCAGCCGCTCCCCGGCTGCCGTGAAGGCCGGGCGGACGGCCCGCACGGTGTCACCACGCCCCGCCACCGCGGACCACGGAATCGCTCTTCGTGTGAGCGGCGGTGTGGAAGCGGTTCTTTGTGAAGTGGCGTGCGCAAGGGTTGTCTTGGGCGCAGAGGATGTTCGATCCTGCTGCTTCCTGTTGCCTTACGTTCGGAGCTGTGGAATGTGCGCACACCGTGTCAGCCGCCGATCGTTCCTCGCCGCCGGCACCGCCCTCGCGGGCTGGGCGGCCTTCTCCGCGCAGAAGCAGTCCTTCGCGGCCGAGGCCGCTGCCGCCGAGGGCGGTGAGTGGAATGCCCGACCGAGGGTTTTCCAGGTCAACCGCGAGGCGGCCCGCGCCCGGCTCATCCCGTTCCACACCACCGGAGCGGCGCTCGCCGGGGACGTCGAGCGGCCCCCCTACTACCGTTCGCTCAACGGCAGTTGGCGCTTCCACTGGTCGAAGAACCCGGACGAACGCCCCCAGGACTTCCACCGGCCCGGCTATGACGACAGCGGCTGGGACCGGATCACCGTGCCCGCCAACTGGGAGATCGAGGGCTACCCCGAGCCGATCTACCTCAACATCCGCTACCCGTGGATCGGCTATGAGACCCCCGAGCCTCCGCACGTCCCGGAGGGCTTCAACCCGGTCGGCTCCTACCGCCGCAGCTTCACCGTGCCGAAGGACTGGCGCGGCCGCCGCACCCTGATCTCGTTCCAGGGGGTGAAGTCCGCGTTCTTCGTCTGGGTCAACGGTGAGCGGGTCGGCTACAGCGAGGACAGCTACACCCCCGCCGAGTTCGACCTCACCGACCGGCTGAAGGACGGCGAGAACTCACTGGCGGTCGAGGTGTACCGCTGGTCCGACGGCAGCTGGCTGGAGGACCAGGACATGATCGACCTGTCCGGGATCTTCCGCGACGTCTACCTCTACTCCATACCCGGGACACACCTCCAGGATCTGCACGTCCGCACCGATCTGGACGCCACCCAGAGGGACGCCGAACTGACGGTGACCGCGACGGTCCGCGACCGCGGCGCGGGCCACCCGCCCGGTGCCGGCCGACCACGGGCCGCCGGTGAACACCGCCTGACCGCCACCCTCTACGACGCCGACGGCACACCCGTCCTGCCGAAGCCGCTCACCGCCACCCTGGCCTTCGACGACGGCAACGAGGTGACGGTCGCACCGAAGACCACCGTCAAGGCACCGGCCCTGTGGTCGGCGGAGGCCCCGCACCTCTACACGCTCGTCCTCACCCTCACCGACCCCGCCGGCCGTACCGTCGACATCCAGCGCACCCGCCTCGGCTTCCGCAGCATCGTCCACGGCCCCGGCACCTTCACCGTGAACGGCAAGCCGATCGTCTTCCGCGGCGTCAACCGCCATGAGTCCGACCCGGACCACGGCCAGGCCGTCACCAAGGAGCGGATGCTGCAGGACATCCGCATCATGAAGCAGCACAACATCAATGCGGTGCGCACCTCCCACTACCCCAACCATCCGCACTGGCTCGATCTGTGCGACGAATACGGCCTGTACGTCGTCGGCGAAGCCAATCTGGAATCGCACGGCGTCCGCGACCGGCTGCCCGCGAGCCTGCCGGAGTGGACCGACGCCTGTCTGGACCGGATGCGCTCACTGGTCGAACGCGACAAGAACCACCCCTGCGTGGTCGTGTGGTCGCTGGGCAACGAGGCGGGCCAGGGCAGCACCTTCCGGACGATGGCGGACTGGACGCACCGTCGCGACCCGTCCCGTCCGGTCCACTACGAGGGCATGAACGAGGTCGCCGATCTCCACAGCGAGATGTACAGCAAGCCCGACGAGGTGGAGAGGTATGGCAAGTCGGGGAATCCGACACCCTTCATGCTGTGCGAGTACGCCCACTCGATGGGCAACAGCACCGGCAACTTCCAGGAGTACTGGGACGTCTTCGACCGCTACCCCAACCTCCACGGCGGCTTCATCTGGGACTTCGTCGACCAGGCCATCCGCCGCCCCGTCCCGGGCGACGGGCAGCGCACCTACCTCTCCTACGGCGGGGACTGGAAGCCCGGCTACCCCACCGACGGCAACTTCTCCTGCAACGGCATCGTCTCCTCCGACCGGGAGCTGCACCCGGCGATCCACGAGGTCAAGAAGGTGTACCAGGTGGTGCGGATGGCGGCCGCCGATCTCACCGCCGGCTCGGTCAAGGTCACCAACCGGCAGCTCTTCCTGGACCTGGACGCCTATGAACTGCGCTGGGAGGTCACCCGGGACGGCAAGCGCATGCAGCACGGCACCCGGCCCGCTCCCGACGCCGCACCCGGCGCGGATGCCACGGTGACGCTTCCGCTGCAGCGCCCCCGGCAGCCCGAGCCCGGCGCCGCGTACTGGCTCAACCTGTCCTTCGTGCTGCGTCGCGACACCCGGTGGGCCCACGCCGGCCACAGCGTCGCCGCCGAGCAGTTCGCCCTCCCCTGGTCCGCCCCGGCCCCCGCCGATCCGGGGCCCGCCGCCCTCCCCCCACTGACGCTCTCCGAGACCGGCACATCCGTCACGGTCAGCGGCCGGGACACCGAACTCGTCCTGGACAAGGCCACCGGCACCCTCACCTCCTACCGGCACCGCGGCCGCACCCTGCTCACCGGCGGCCCGGTACCCAACTTCTGGCGTGGCCCGACCGACAACGACATCGGGCGCGGCGCCCAGAACTCCCTGCGGACCTGGCGCGACGCCGGCGCCCGGCGCACCGTCACCGCCGTCAGAGCGGCCCAGCCGTCCCCCTCCGAGGTGACCATCGACATCACCGCCACATTGCCCACCTCACCGCTCACTTCCCAGTGGGACACCGTCCTGACGGTGCGCGGCGACGGCGAACTACGCATCAAGCACACCCTGCGACCCGGTGGCCGGCTGCCCGACCTGCCGATGGTCGGCGCACTGCTCACCGTCCCCGCCGGGCTGGACACCTTCGACTGGTACGGCCGCGGCCCGCACGAGAACTACTGGGACCGGCGCACCGCCGCGTTCGTCGGCCGCTACCGCAGCACCGTCGACGCCCAGTACGGGCCGTACATACGCCCCCAGCAGACCGGCAATGTCACCGACGTGCGCACCGCCTCCCTCACCGACCGGGACGGCACGGGCCTGCGGATCTGCGCGGAACCGGGCGCGGACGCGCCGCTGCTGGAGCTGAGCGCGCTGCACCACACCCCGGCGGACCTGGACGGACCACGGCATCCGTACGAGCTGAAGCGGCGGGGCGAGACACAACTGGGCGTCAACCACCGGCAGATGGGCGTCGGCGGGAATGATTCCTGGGGAGCGCCGCCGCTGGAGAAGTATCTGCTGCACGCGGACCGGACGTACAGCTACGGGTACCGGCTGTCGCCCGTCCAGAGGAACGGGAGGGACGGGAGAGAAGGGTGACCCTGGTCTTGGTAGGCATCGGGTGCGTACCAAGACCAGAGGCCTGGGTAGCTCCCCGGTCCGCCCCCAAACTCTCTGTCATCGCCACCCGGCACACGACAGAGAGGCCCCGGCATCATGAACCGCATCGACGAGGCCCACGTCAACGCCCCCTCCTGGGGCGCAGGTTGGACCGCGGCCGTCCAGCGTCCCAGCGAGGGCTTCCACAAGAACTGGGCGCGGGAAGGGTTCGCGGACCAGACCGTACGCCAGGTCGTGCGGGTCACCGGAGCCGGCACCTCGGCCCGTATCAAGCTCTCGCACCGCTACGGGAGCAGCCCGCTGGAGGTGGCGGGTGCCACGATCGCCCGTACGGATCGGGGAGCGGCCGAGCAGACCGGCACGGTGCGTCGGCTCACCTTCGGCGGGGCCGATGCGGTGCGGATCCCGGCGGGCGGTGAGGTCTACAGCGATGCCGCGGAGGTGAGCGTGGCGCCGTTCGAGTCACTGACGGTGTCGCTGTACTTCGCACGGCCGACCGGCCCGGCCTCGTTCCACGCCCAGGCGTACGCCACCACCTATCGGGCCGCCGGCGACCAGCTCGCGGCGGCCGATCCGGCGGTGTTCGGCGAGACGACGGTGTCCTGGTACTACCTCGCCGCCGTGGAGCTGGCGGACGGCGGTCCGGCGCGTGACGACACGGTGGTGGTCTTCGGCGACTCCCTCACGGACGGCTTCGCCTCGGCCATCGACGGCAACCACCGCTACTCGGACGCACTGGCCGAGCGGCTGGCCGCCCGCGGCACCCCGCGCCCCGTGCTCAACCAGGGCATCGGCGGGAATCTGCTGCTGAGCGACTCGGCATGGTTCGGCGACCGGGCCGGCGACCGCTTCCGCCGCGATGTGCTCGACCAGCCGGGCGTGCGCTCGGTGGTGGTGCTGGTGGGCCTCAACGACATCGGCTTCAGCGAGATCGAGCTGCCGACGTACCGGCCCAATCCGGATCGCTCCGTCGGTGAACTCATCGCCGGGTACCGGGAGTTGATCGGTATGGCCCGCGCCGCGGGGGTGCGGGCCACCGGGGGGACGATCATGCCGTTCAAGGGTTCGGAGTACCACACACCGGCCGCCGAGGCGAAGCGCCGCGAGGTCAATGACTGGATGCGCACCTCGGGCGAGTTCGATGCGGTGGCCGACTTCGCCGCGGCGCTGGCCGATCCGGCGGACCCGGACGCGCTCGCGCCGCCCCATGACAGCGGTGACCACAAACACCCCAACGACGAGGGCTACCGAGTCATGGCTGACGCCGTCGACGTCGACGCACTCTGATCCCGGCAGGCGCGTGCCCGAGTCCGGGGGGCGGGCGCCGATGTTCCCGGTGCCCGGTTCACCTCACCTCTCTTGGGCGGAGGCGCTCCCGCGCTCCAGGCGCTCGGCGATCCGGAAGGTTTCGAGCACGACCAGAGTGTCGTCGTCGACGGTGAATTCCGGGTCGCCGAGCTCATGGCGCAGGTCCGGGCCGTGCCAGAAGGCCTCGTGGGCGGACCGCCAGGCGGCCACCGTCGTATGGCCCTCGCCCTCGGCCATGGCGTGCGCCCGGTCGACCTCCGCCAGGCGGACCACCCGTACCCCGGTCACCTCGATCACGGCCACCGGCCGGCCGGCGGAGTCGGGCATGACCGACCGTTGACCGGCGGACGGCAGCGGCTCCTCGCACCGCTCGTACTCGGTCAGCAGGCCGGTCGTGGCGGTCTTGCCACCGGAGAGCACCGCGGCGACGAGCCGGTCGCGCAACGGCCCGGGGAAGCCGAGTGCGAACTGCGGGAGGTCCAGGTGATCCTGGTGCGGGGGCATACCGCGCAGCGTAGGCGCTACGGGCGCGGTGCGGGTGTGGTTCCGCGGGCGGCGCGGGCGGTATGCAGGGCCCAGCCGATCAGCGGGAGCTGGCCGGGCAGCCGTGCATAGGCCAGGGCCTTGAGCGGCGCCGGGCGGTGCCGCCAGTCGTGGGCCATCTTGATGTTGGCCGGGAAGACTGCGGCGAACAGGCCCGCGGCGGCCAGGGCGCCGGCCCGGCGGGTGCGCGGCAGGGCGACGGCGGCGGCGACGGCGAGTTCGGCGACGCCGCTGGCGTACGTCCAGGTGCGGGGGCTGCCGGGCAGCTGCCGGGGCACGATCGCGTCGAACGGCTTCGGCGCGAGGAAGTGCAGGGTCCCCATCCCCGCCAGCAGACGGGCCAGCGCGCGGGCGGATCGGTCGTCAGCTGTCACGGAGAGCTCCCGGATCGGACGGACGGAGCGAAGGCAGGAGGCGGGCCGGCCGGTCACCGGGCCGGCGGCCGAGGAATGGGTGCGGCGGCCACCCCGACCACTGAACTGGCCGCCGCGACTCCGACCTTACCCGCGGGTCACTTACGGGGCCATCACTTGATCGTCCGCCGGGGTGAGGTGTGCGTCACGCCGTACCAGCGCCGCATAGCGGCCCTCGGCGGCGAGCAGTTCGTCATGGGTGCCGCGCTCGGCGATCCGGCCGGCGTCCAGCACGACGATCTGGTCGGCGTCGCGGACCGTGGAGAGGCGGTGCGCGATGGTGAGGGTGGTGCGGCCCGCGGACAGCTCGTCGATGGCCTGCTGTACGGCGTGTTCGGTGCGGGTGTCCAGGGCACTGGTCGCTTCGTCCAGGACGAGGACGGGCGGGTCGCGCAGGATGGTGCGGGCAATGGCGAGGCGCTGTTTCTCGCCGCCGGAGAAGCGGTAGCCGCGCTCGCCGACAAGGGTGTCGTAGCCGTCGGGGAGGGCGGCGATGTGGTCGTGGATCTGGGCGGCCCTGGCCGCGCGGGCGATCTCGTCGTCGGTGGCATCGGGCTTGGCGAAGCGGAGGTTGTCCGCGACCGAGGCGTGGAAGAGATAGGTCTCCTGGGAGACCACGCCGACCGAGCGGGCGAGAGTGTCGAAGTCGAGGTCGCGGACGTCCGTGCCGTCGAGGGTGACCCGGCCCCCGGTCACGTCGTAGAGCCGCGGCACGAGATAGCTCAGGGTGCTCTTGCCGCTGCCGGTCGGTCCTACGACGGCCAGGCTGCCGCCGGCCGGGACGGTCAGATCGATGCCGTCGAGGGTGAGGGCGGCCTCGGGGTCGTAGCAGAACCGGACGTTCTCGAAGCGGATCTCGCCGCGCGGCGCCGGGAGGCGGACCGGCTCGGCGGGCTCGGTGATGGCGACCGGCAGATCGAGGTACTCGAAGATGCGCTGGAAGAGCGCGAGCGAGGTCTGCATCTGTACGCCGGTGGACAGCAGCGAGACGGTCGGCCGCAGCAGGCCCTGTTGCAGCGACACGAAGGCGACCAGGGTGCCGAGGGAGAAGGCCGGGCCGCCGAGCTGGAGGACCATGCCGGCCGCCCAGTAGATCAGCGCGGGCATGGCGGCCATGACGATCCCGATGGTGGCCATCCGCCAGCGGCCGGCCATGTTGGCGCGGACCTCCAGGCCGACCAGCCGCTCGGACTCACCGGCGAAGGTCTTGGTGAGGGAGTCGGCGCGGCCCATCGTGCGGCCGAGCAGGATGCCGCTGACCGAGAGGGATTCGGTGACCATCGCGGACATCGCGGCCATCTGCTTCTGCCGCTGGGTGGTGATCTTCTTGCGTTCGTTGCCGACCCGGCGGCTGATCCAGACGAAGAGCGGAAGCAGCAGCAGGGAGACGACGGTCAGCCGCCAGTCGAGGGCGAGCATGGCGCAGACGGTGGCGATCACGGAGGTCAGATTGGAGACCAGGGAGGTGGCCGTGGAGGTGACCGTCGCCTGCATCCCGCCGATGTCGTTGGCGATCCGGGACTGGACCTCGCCGGTGCGGGTGCGGGTGAAGAAGGCCAGCGGCATCCGCTGGAGTTTGGCGTAGACGGCGGTGCGCAGATCGTGCATGACGCGCTGGCCGACGGTGGTGGACAGCAGGGTCTGCAGGACGCCGAAGACGCTGGTGGTGACGGCGGTGGCGATCATGCCGAGGGCGAGCAGGGTCAGCAGTCCGGAGCGCCGGCCGGGTATCGCCACGTCCAGGATCTCGCGGAGGAGAAAGGGGGAGGCGACCGAGACCAGCGAGGAGGCGCCGACGAGCAGGCCGACGAGGGCCAGCCGGGCGCGGTAGGGGCGGAAGAGGGCGAGGATCCGCCGCAGTGGGACCGGATTTTCCGGGTCCTTGGGCGGTGGGGTCCACTCTGGTTCGTCGCTGCGCATGGGCTCCTTCGAGGGGTGCGGCTTCCCGGGGGGAGGGACAACAGGCATGCGGATACCGGGACAAGCATCGTGGAGCTTAGCTCATTGTTACCTATGCTCACAATGAATTAAGTCCTGTCATCCGCTATCCTCGCGCCATGCCCTCCCCCGAGCCGACGGTCAGCACCACCAACCTCGCCGAGCAGCTGGTACGGCTGACCCGCCGGATGCACCGCGCCCAGAAACACCACCTGGAGCATGTGGACATCGCCTTCACCCCCGCGCAGTCCCGGCTGCTGCGGATCGTCGGCCACTACCGCGGCACCCCGCCGCGGATGGCCGACCTCGCCGAGCGGCTGGAGGTCGTCCCCCGAGCGGTGACCACACTGGTGGACGCGCTGGAGGCGCATGGCGCGGTGCGCCGGGTGCCCGATCCGGCCAACCGCCGGGTCGTACGGATCGAGCTGACCGACACCGGCCGTTCCACGCTGCGCGCGTTGCGCAGCGCGCGGCGGGCCGCGGCGGAGGAGATCCTGGCCCCCCTGACCGCCGATCAGCGCGAGGTGCTCGGCGGCCTGCTGTCCACCCTGGTCGACGGGCCGGACAGACCGCACTGAGCTGACGCGCAACCGGAGGAGTGCCGCCATGCCCCTGCTGGAGCCCAACCCCCAGGCCCTGCGCCCCACCGCCACCGGCAGCCCCGCGCACGACCGGGTGGCCGGCGAACGGGCCTCGGGCACTCCGGAGCCACTGCGCGGCGAACTGATCGCGCTCCTGGGGCCGGACAAGGTACTCCACAAGATCTCCGACCTGGTCCGTTACGCCTCGGACGCCAGCCCGTACCGCTTCGTCCCGCAGGTCGTGGTGGTGGCCGAGGACCTCGACGACATCTCCGCGGTCTTCTCCTACGCCCACGGCAGGGGCCGCAACGTCGTCTTCCGCGCCGCCGGGACCTCGCTCAACGGCCAGGCGCAGGGCGAGGACATCCTCGTCGACGTCCGCCGGCACTGGAGCGGGATCCAGGTCCTCACCAATGGTGCCCGCGCCCGGATCCGGCCCGGCACCACCGTGCTGCGCGCCAACACCACCCTGGCCCGGTACGGCCGGCTGCTCGGACCCGATCCGGCCAGCGCCCTCGCCTGCACCCTCGGCGGCGTGGTCGCCAACAACGCCTCCGGGATGACGGCCGGCACCACCCGTAACTCCTACCGGACACTGGCCTCGGTCACCCTCGTCCTGCCGTCGGGCACGATCGTGGACACCGCGGAACCGGACGCCGACGCGGAACTGGCGCAGGCCGAACCGGCGCTGTGCGCGGGCCTGCTGGCGCTGAAGGCGGAGATCGAGGCGGATCCGGAGCTGGTGGCCAGGATCCGCGCCAAATACGGGATCAAGAACACCAACGGCTACCGCCTGGACGCCTTTCTCGACGGCGCGACACCAGTACAGATCCTGCGCGGGCTGATGGTCGGCTCCGAGGGCACCCTCGGCTTCATCGCCGAGACGGTCTTCGACACCCTGCCGCTGGACCGGCACACCTCCAGTGCGCTGCTGTTCTTCCCGACGCTCCGTGCCGCGGCCGCAGCCGTGGCGCGGTTCAACGCGGCGGGCGCGCGGGCCGTGGAGCTGATGGACGGCAATACGCTGCGCGCCTCGGTGCGCGTGGCCGGGGTGCCCGCCGACTGGGCGGCGCTGCCCAAGGAGACCGCCGCACTGCTGGTGGAGTTCCGGGCACCCGACGAGGCCGCCCAGGAGGCGTACGAGCGAGCCGCGGCACAGGTGCTGACGGAGCTGGAACTGGTCGCTCCGGTCGCGTCCGTCACCAATGCCTTCACCCGGGACCCGGCGGCCATCGGCGGCTACTGGAAGGCCCGCAAGGCGTTCGTGACCGCGGTGGGCGGTACCCGGCCGTCCGGAACGACGCTGATCACCGAGGACTTCGCGGTACCGCCGGACCGGCTCGCCGACGCCTGTACGGCCCTGCTGGAACTGCAGGTGCGGCACGGTTTCGACGCGGCGGTCGCGGGCCATGCCGCACACGGCAATCTGCACTTCCTGCTCGCCTTCGACGCGGCGAAACCGGCGGATGTGGCGCGCTACTCCGCGTTCATGGACGCCTTCTGCGAGCTGACCGTCCGGCGCTTCGACGGATCGCTGAAGGCGGAGCATGCCACCGGCCGGAACATCGCACCGTTCCTGGAACTCGAATGGGGCCCGCGGGCAACGGAGTTGATGTGGCGGATCAAGGAAACCGTGGACCCGCACGGCATTCTGGCGCCGCGCGTCCTGCTCGACCGCGATCCGCAGGCGCATCTGCGCGGACTGAAGACCCTTCCGGAGACCGAGGCCGTCGCCGACCCGTGCATCGAGTGCGGCTTCTGCGAGCCGGCCTGCCCCAGCGGGGATCTCACCACCACGCCCCGCCAACGGATCGTGCTGCGCCGCGAGATGCAGCGCCAGGCGCCGGGCTCCCCGGTCACCACCGCACTGCTGGACTCGTACGGCTATGACGCGGTGGACACCTGCGCCGGTGACTCCGTCTGCCAACTGGCCTGTCCGGTGGGCATCGACACCGGCGCGCTGATGAAGGACTTCCGGCACCGGCGCCACACACCGCGCGAGGAGTGGATCGCGGCGCAGTCCGCCCGGCGGTTCGAGGCCGTCGAGAAGGCGGCACGGCTGGCGGTGGCCGCCGCCGACCGGATCGGCGACCGGCTGACGGCGTCGCTGACCCGCGCCGCCCGCAGGGCCGTACGCCCCGATCTGGTGCCCGAGTGGCTCCCGCGGATCCCCGGCGCGGCGGCCCGCACGCTGCCCGTGACACGGCGGGCCGGGGCGGCCGCGGTGTACTACCCGGCGTGTGTGAACCGGATCTTCGGTGAGCCGGCCGGGTATCGGGGGCCGTCGCTGCCGGAGGCGGTGGTGGCGGTGTCACAGCGGGCGGGACGGCCCGTGTGGATCCCGTCGGACGTGGCCGGGACCTGCTGCGCCACCATCTGGCACTCCAAGGGATATGAGCGCGGCAATACGGTGATGGCCAACCGCATCGTCGAGGCGGCCTGGGGGTGGACGGCCGGCGGCAGTCTGCCGCTGGTGGTGGACGCGTCCTCGTGCACCCTGGGCCTCACCCGTGAGGTGGTGCCCTATCTGACACCCGACAATGCCGCGCTGCACGCCGAGCTGACGGTCGTCGACTCGGTCGTCTGGGCCGCCGAGGAGCTGCTGCCGCGGCTGGAGGCGGTGCGCACGGTCGGCTCCGCGGTGCTCCATCCCACCTGTTCCATGCAGCACTTGGGGGACGAGGCGCAGCTGCGCCGGGTCGCCGAGGCGTGTGCGCGGGAGGTGGTGGTGCCGGACGACACGGGCTGCTGCGCCTTCGCCGGTGACCGCGGAATGCTGCACAGGCAGCTGACGGAGTCGGCCACCGCGAAGGAGGCGGCCGAGGTGACCGCGCGGCACTTCGACGCGCATCTGTCGGCGAACCGGATGTGCGAGATCGGCATGGATCACGCGACGGAGGGCCGGGGCTATTACTCGGCCCTCCTGGCGTTGGAGCGGGCCACGCGCCCTGCTCCCCAGCCGCTGCCCACCGGCCGCCGCAGCCCTCACCCGCCGCTCGGGCCGGGCCCGTTCGGCGGGTGAGGGTGCGTGTCAGCGGGTGACGTGCAGGGCCACCGCTCCCTTGGCCGGGACCGAGAGCTGTGCTTTCCCGTCGTCCCCGACGGTGACCGTATGGCCGTCACACGAGGACGGCGCGGCCGCGACGACATTGCAGTACGTGCCGGCGGGCAGCGAGGTCGCGAAGGTCTGACCCAGCTCGGCATCGCCGTTGTTGAGGGCCACGAACCCCTTGCCGCCCCGGGCGAAGGCGAGGGCGCTGCCCCCGTTGTCCCACCAGTCCGTCAGCTCCGCCGAGCCCACCGCATTGCGGAACCCCACCATCCCGGTGATCGCCTGCTTGGCGTGCTCGTTGGTCCAGCCGCCGCTGCCGCTGGGCGGCCCGGCGTCCTTGTCGGACCACTCGTAGCCGGAGTGGACGTTCGGTGAGCCGTAGGGCGAGGCGAGCATGAAGACATTGGCCAGGGTGTAGGCGGCGCCGTCCTTGTAGGTCAGCGTGGAGCCGTTGCGCTCGGTGTCCCAGTTGTCGACGAAGGTGCGGGCCTTGTCGCCGGGGAGCTTGCCGTCCGCGACGGACTTGAGCTGGGCGAGGTTGCCGCCCTGGAAGGCGCTCTTGAGGTGGCTGCCGTAGCGGAACTCGTCGACATCGCCGATGCCGGTGTACTCCTCGGGCTGGACCGCCTCACCGGCGCCGTAGATGACCTCCTGCGCCCAGTAACCCGGGTCGCGCATCTTGCCCTTGATGGCGGCGAGGTCGGTGGCGGAGATGTGCTTGGCGGCGTCCACCCGGAAGCCGTCCACACCCAGCGACCGCAGGTCGTCGAGGTACTTGGCGATGGTGATACGGACGTGCTCGCTGCCGGTGTCGAGGTCGGCGAGCCCCACCAGTTCACAGGTCTGGACGTCCTTGCGGTCGCCGTAGTCGGAGATGCTCTTGCGGCAGCCGTGGAAGTCCTGGTCCTGGTAGGAGCCGGGGTAGTGGTACTTGGTGTACTGGGTGCCGCCGGTGCCCGTACCGGATCCGGCCGCCATGTGGTTGATGACGGCGTCGGCGATGACCTTGACGCCCGCGCCGTGGCAGGCGCTGACCATCGAGGCGAACGCGCTCCGGTCGCCCAGCCGTCCGGCGATCTTGTAGCTGACGGGCTGGTACGAGGTCCACCACTGGTCGCCCTGGATGTGCTCGGAGGCGGGTGAGACCTCGACATAGCCGTAGCCGGCCGGGCCCAGCTGATCGCTGCAGGCCTTGGCGACGTCCGCGTACTTCCACTCGAACAGCGTGGCGGTGACGGTCTTTTCACCGGGTGGGGCGGCCTGGGAGGACCACGGCGCGAAGGTGGCGAGGCCGGCCGCGGCCAGCACTCCGGCCAGGGCCCCGCCCAGCACACGGGAACGTTGCTGCATCTTGCGGCTCCTTCGTCATGGGGCGCGGCACCACACACCGCACCCACGAGAGCAGCCACGCGCCAGGCCGCCGTGGGGGGATTCCGCATCGGAGCCTGCCGTTTACCTCGCGGACACGTCAAGGTTTTCCGCAAGGCTTTTCAGTGACTTGCGAAAGGTGCTGACGGCGACACCTCCGGTGTTGCCGTAAGCCGTCCGGTATTGCGGCAAAGAGTCCAAGAGTGCCGCATCAAGAGTCCAATCGGCCCTCTTGTGCCTCAGGCCGTCGGCCGACAGGGTCCTGACCGAGGTTCACGTATGCCCCGGCACACCACCGCTCCCCTGGAGGACCGATGAACGAGGCACCATCGCAGAACCACGACCACAACGAGGCGGCCCCGAGCCGTCGTTCGGTCCTGTGGACCGCCGGTGCGGCGGGTGCCGGGCTGGGGCTCGGCGGCCTGTCGTCCGGACCGGCCGCGGCGGCCGCCCCCTCGACGACGTCGTCCGCCGCATCCCCCGACGCCCAGGGCAGGACCATGATCGGGGTGCCGTTCGAGCGGCGCAGCACCGTACGCGTCGGCATCATCGGCCTCGGCAACCGCGGTGGCAGCATGATCGACCTCTTTCTCGCGATGCCGGGCGTGCGCGTCGTCGCCCTGTGCGATCCGGTGAAGGACAAGACCGCCAAGGCCGCCAAGAAGGTCACCGCCGCGGGGCAGCCCGCGCCCGCCGTCTACACCAACGGCGACCACGACTTCGAGAACCTCTGCAAGCGCGGCGACATCGACTTCGTCTACGCGGCCACCCCGTGGGACTGGCATTTCGAGATGGCGAAGACGGCGATGCTCAACGGCAAGCATGTGGGCGTGGAATGCCCCATCGCGCTGCGTCTGGACCAGCTGTGGGAGCTGGTCCATCTCTCCGAGCGCACCCGCAGACACTGTATGCAGCTGGAGAACTGCTGTTACGGCAAGAACGAGATGCGGGTGCTGCGGATGGCGCATGCGGGCCTGTTCGGCGATCTGCTGCACGGTGCCGGTGCGTATATCCACGATCTGCGCGGCCTGATGTTCGACCCCAAGTACTACGAGGGGCCGTGGCGGCGGCTGTGGCACACCCGGCTGCGCGGCGATCTCTACCCCAACCACGGTTTCGGCCCGGTCGCCAACTACATGGACATCAACCGCGGGGACCGCGCCGTACGCCTCTCCAGCGTCGGGACGCCCGCCCTCGGCCTCGCCAAGTACCGCAAGGAGCACATGCCGGCGAACGACCCCAGCTGGAAGGAGTCGTACATCGAGAGCGACCGGACGATCAGCCTCGTCCAGACCGCCAAGGGACGGGTGATCCGGCTGGAGCACGATGTCTCCACCCCGCACCCCTACAGCCGGATCAACAGCCTCGGCGGCACCAAGGGCCTCTTCGAGGACTACCCGGAGCGGATCTATCTGGAGCCGGACCAGAGCAACGACGAGTGGGGCGACTTCGCCAAGTACGCGGAGTGGGACCACTGGCTCTGGAAGGAACACGCCAATCCGCCCGGCGGGCACGGCGGCATGGACTACATGCTGGTCTTCCGGCTGATGCAGTGCATGCGGCTCGGCCTCGTACCGGACTTCGACGTCTATGACGCCGCGACCTGGACCGCACCGGTGCCGCTGAGCGACCTCTCGATCAAGGCGAACGGCGCCCCGCAGGAGATCCCCGACTTCACCCGCGGGCTGTGGAAGAAGGCACGGCCGGGGATGGACTCCCAAAAGCCGGAGGAGTAAGGGCCGGAGGCGGGGCGGGCCCGGCGGGCGGCGGTGCGCCGGCCGGGCCCGGCGCGTCAGCTGTCGCGGGTGGTGACCGAGGCGGCGCCCTCGGCCCCCTCGCGCGGCTTCGCCGGATCCTGCTCCGCCCGCTGTGCCACCGGCTCCTGTTGCTCCCCCGGCCGGTCGGCCGCCGCGGTGGCCGGCAGCTCGCCGTTCAGGACCTTCTTCGCCGTCACCCGGTCCAGCGCCCCTTCCCAGCGGGAGACCGCGAAGACCGCGACACAGTTGCCGAGCAGATTGGTCGCCACCCGCATCGAGTCCATGATCCGGTCGACGCCGAGCAGCAGGGCGACCGCGGCGGCCGGGATGACGCCCAGCGCGGAGGCCGTCGCGGACAGCGCGAGGAACGCCGAACCCGGCACGCCCGCCATGCCCTTGCTGGTCAGCATCAGTACCAGCACGACGGTGATCTGCTGGCCGAGGGACAGATCCACACCGATGGCCTGGGCGATGAACAGCGTGCCGATGGAGAGGTAGATCGAGGCGCCGTCGAGGTTGAAGGAGTAGCCGGTCGGCAGCACCAGCCCCACCGCGTCGTCCCGGCAGCCCGCGGCGCGCAGCTTCTGCATCATCCGCGGCATCACGGTCTCGCTGGAGCCGGTGCCGAGCGCCAGCAGAAGTTCCTCGCGGGTGTAGCGGACGAACTTCCACAGGCTCAGCCCGGTGACGGCCTTGAGCGCACCGCCGAGCAGCACGAGGAAGACCAGCGCAACGCCGTAGCAGACCGCGATCAGCTTCCCGTACGTCGACATCGCGCCCAGGCCGTACTCCCCCACCAGGTGGGCGGTGGCACCGAAGACCGCGAGCGGGGCAAGCTTCATGAGGAAGCCGACGATGGTGAACACGACGTCCTGAGCCTGCTCGATCAGCGGCAATATCTGCGGCGCCTTCTTCTGCCCGAGGTGCAGCAGGGCGGCGCCCACCAGGCAGGCCAGCACCAGGACTTGGAGCAGCGAGTTCTCGGCGAACGCGCCGACCGCGCTGTCCGGCAGCGACTCCAGGACGAACTGGGCGGCGGAGGGCAGCTGTCCGCCGCCCGTCTTGGCGTCCACCGCGCCCTTGTCCAGGGACGCCGGGTCGATATGCATGCCGGCGCCGGGCGCGAAGACATTGCCGGCCAGCAGGCCGACGACGAGCGCGATGCTGGTCGCCACCTCGAACCAGATCAAGGCCTTGACCCCGATCCGGCCGAAGGCCTTGAGGTCACCCGCCTTGGTGATCCCGGCGACGACCACGCAGAAGACCAGCGGGGCGATCATCGCCTTGATCAGGCGTACAAAGCCGTCACCGAGCGGCTGGAGCGAAGATCCCGCCTGCGGCCACAGGCGTCCGACGAGAACACCGAGGACCAGGGCGATGAGTACCTGCGTAAACAGGCTGGTGCGCAGGAGACGGCCTGCGCGGCGGGTGAGGCTTCCGGTGGCGTGCGGCACGGGCACTCCTCCATGGACGGATTCTGGGATGCGGAAGTGGACTTCCACGATCCGTCACTATGGCCGCTTGTTGTTCACCACGAAAGAGGTCTGTGTAACTTCCCGGGAAATCTTGGAGCTTGATCCAAGGAGGAGCGCACGGGCCATCCAATTTCGGGCAGGGGTGACCGCTGTGTTCGCAATCCTCCTGCTTTGCGGTGCCCCCCGGCGCCGAGCCTCGCACGCTCGCCGCGCGCCTCGTCCGCTCACCGCGCGTCGAACGCTCAGGCCGCCAGGTGCGCCCTGTCCCCCATGACCACCACGGGGTGCCGCGCCGGGTCGAGGGCGCGCAGCAATGCCTGCATCCCGGCCTTCGGGACGCTGACGCATGCCGACGTACCGCTGCCGTGATCCAGATGCAGCCAGACTCCACCGCCCTTGGACTGACCCTGCGGACGGGTCGGGTCCAGCGGGGAGGTGCCCTGGACGCGGTTGTAGTTGATCGCGACGACGTAATCGAAGTCGTGCCGGGTGTTCTTGGACCAGTACGACGGCGGGGTGAACGCCGAAGAGTGCGCATAGGGCAGCTTGGCGCCGGGGTCCTGGAGCACCCCGCCCGCATCGGTCAGCGGGAACACCCCCACGGGGCTGCGCTTGTCCCCTTCGTGGTGATCGGCCGTCCAGCCGCGCCGTCCGTTGTGGGCGGCCCAACTTCCCTTGCGGTCCCAGCCCTTGGCGCCCTTGTCGTAGAGGACGACGGTGGCGTCGGCGGAGTTCACGCCCTTGCCGTAGACCGCCACGACTTGCCGGGAGCCGGCCGGGATCCGCGACCGCAGGGCGGTGCCGACCTCGGGGATGTTCTTGAGGTGGGTGGTGGCCGACGCCCCGCGGGCCGGGCCGCCGGGACGCTCCCCCTTGCCCGCGCCGTCACCCTTGCCGTCCCCGCTCTTGGCGCCGCTCGCACCGCCGCAGCCCGCCAGAAGAGCCAGCCCCGCCGCGGCCACCGCCGCCATCCGCATCGCACTGCCCGCTGTTCGCATGGCCCCCATGGTCGCACCGCCGGTCCGACGGCCGTTCCCTACCCGACCGCCGCGTACGGGCCATCACACAATTGTCCGAATCGCCGGGCCACAGCGGAAAAACCGTTTGAAATCCGCCCACGCCGCGGGCCAATCTTCCAGGACCTCCGCCGGAGACGAGACGGGCGAGAGGTCATTTCGCCTGCCGGAGCGGCCTGTTGCCGCCCACCACCACGACTTCGCCTGGGACATCATGCACATTCGTGACCTTCCGCATCCCGACCCGGGCGTCCCGGACGTCCGTACCGGCGGCGCGTTTCTCCTGTGGCTCTACAAACAACAACTCGGCGGGCAGCTCAAGGCCCTCGCCTGGGGGCTGGTGAACGTCGGCGCCATCGCCGCCTCCCCGGTGCCGGTGGGTCTTGCCGTGCAGGCCGTGGTGGACCGCGACGGCGGCCGGCTCATCCTGGCCGGCGGCCTGATCATGGCCTTGGGCATGCTGATCGCGCTCGGTGGCACGATGCTGCACCGCGCGGCCGTCACCAACTGGATCACCGCCGTCGCCCGGATGCAGCAACTGCTCGCCCGCAAGACCACGGAACTGGGCTCGGCCATGACCCGGCGGGTGGCGGCCGGCGAGATCGTCGCCGTCAGCACCGGCGACCTGGAGAAGATCGGCTGGTTCGTCGAGGCGATCTCCCGGTTCGGTGCCGCCGCGGTCACCGCGGTCGGCGTCTCCGTCGCCCTGGCCCTCTACCAGCCGGAACTGGGAGTGCTGGTGGCCGTCGGCGTCCCCGTCATGGCGCTGGCCGTGCTGCCGTTGCTGCCGCACGCCACCCGACGCGCCGACGCACAGCGCGAGAAGGCCGGCCAGGCCACCGAGCTGGCCTCCGACACCGTCGCCGGACTCCGCGTACTGCGTGGCATCGGGGGCGAGGAACTCTTCCTCGACCGCTACCGAAGCGCCTCCCAGGAAGTACGCGAGGCCGCCGTCCGCAGCGCCCGGATGTGGTCGCTGATCTCGGCCGTCCAGGTACTGCTGCCGGGCCTGCTGCTCATCGCGGTGGTCTGGTATGGCACCCGGCTCGCCCTCGACGGCACGATCGCCGTCGGCGATCTCGTCACCATCTACAGCGCGGTCACCTTCCTCCTCTTCCCCCTCAGACACTTCGAAGAGATCGCCCAGGCCTACTCCTTCGCCAAGCCGTCGGCGAAGCGCACGGCCCGCGTACTGGCGCAGAGCCGGCCGGCCGGCGGGCAGGACAGGGACCGAGGGGCGACGCCCACCGGCGATCTGCACGACCCGGTCAGCGGCCTGACCGCCCCGGCCGGCCGGCTCACCGCGGTGGTCTGCGGCGACCCCGACACCGCGGGACGGCTCGCCGAACGCCTCGGCGGACACCCTCCGCAGAACGACGACGACGGCGGCGACGGCACCGGCCTGGTCTCCGTCGTGCTCGGCGGCACCCCGCTGGACGAGCTGCCACGCGACGCCGCCCGTGCGGCCGTACTCGTCCAGGACAAGGACCCGATGCTGCTCTCGGGCACGCTCGGCGAACTGCTCGACGTACCGGCCTCCGGCCGGGTGGGTGCGACGGAGGCGCTGGCCGCGGCTCAGTGCGGCGATGTGCTGACCGCGCTGGCCCAGGCGTCCGTCGACGACTCGGGAGATCCGATGCACACCCACATCACCGAGCGCGGCCGGTCGCTGTCCGGCGGGCAGCGCCAGCGGCTCGCACTGGCCAGGTCCCTGGTCGCCGACCCGGAGGCGCTGGTGCTCGACGAGCCGACCAGCGCCGTCGATGCGCACACCGAGGCCCGGATCGCCGACAGCCTGCGGGAGATCAGGACGGGGCGTACGACCGTCGTGCTCACCTCCAGCCCGCTCCTGCTGGACCGGGCCGAACAGGTGGTGTTCCTCCAGGAGGGCAAAGCCGTCGCCGGGGCCGGCCACCGCGAGCTGCTGCACAGCCACCCCGCCTACCGCGCGATCGTCACCCGCGAAACGGACCCCGAGCCGGCGCTGTCGACCGGCCAGATCGAGGAGAGCGCATGATCGGCCTGGCACCGCCGGAGCACGATCCGGACGCCCCGCAGACCCTCACCACCCTTCCCGTCGGCTCACCGGCCACGGTGCGCAGCTATGTCGGCGGCCTGATCCGGCGTCACCGCGGGGCGTTCACCCTGCTGGTCGTGGTGAACGCGGCCGCGGTGATGGCGTCCATGGTCGGCCCGTATCTGCTCGGCGGCGTCGTCGAGAAGCTGTCCGCGGGCGCCCGGGACCTCCAACTGGAGGGAACCATCGCACTGTTCGCCATAGCGCTGGCCGCCCAGACGGTGTTCGTCCGGACAGTCCGGCTGCGCGGGGCGATGCTCGGCGAGCGGATGCTGGCGGATCTGCGCGAGGACTTCCTCGTACGGTCCGTGGCGCTGCCGCCGGGCGTCCTGGAGCGGGCCGGCACCGGCGATCTGCTGTCGCGGATCACCACCGACATCGACCGGCTCTCCAGCGCGATGCGCGAGGCCGTACCCCAGCTGTCCATCGGCGTGGTGTGGGTGGCGCTGCTGCTCGGCGGGCTGACGGTGACCGCGCCGCCGCTCGCGCTGTCCGTACTCATCGCGCTGCCGCTGCTGTTCGTCGGCTGCCGCTGGTACTTCAAACGGGCGCCGAGCGCCTATCGTTCGGAAGCGGCCGGTTACGCCGCGGTGGCCGCGGTGCTCACCGAGTCCGTGGACGCGGGGCGTACGGTCGAGGCCCATCGGCTGGGCGCCCGCCGGATCGCCCTGTCGGAGCGCCGGATCCGGGAGTGGACCCAGTGGGAGCGCTACACGCTCTTTCTGCGCTCGGTGCTCTTCCCCGTCGTCGATCTGACGCATGTGCTGCTCCTGGGCTCGGTGTTGCTGCTCGGCGGAGCCTTCGTCATGCAGGGGTGGATCACTCCGGGGCAGCTGACGACGGGGGCGCTGCTGGCGCAGATGATGATCGAGCCGGTCGGCATGGTCCTGCGCTGGTACGACGAGCTGCAGGTGGCCCAGGTGTCCATCGCGCGGCTCGTCGGCGTCCGGGAGATCGAGCCGGAGGCCGCCGATACGGAGCGGTTCCCGGACGGCCGGGACGTCCACGCCGACGGGGTCAGCTTCGGCTACCGCGCGGGCGTCGATGTGCTCCGGGAGGTCTCGTTGCGGGTCCGTCCGGGGACCCGGCTCGCCCTGGTCGGGCCGTCCGGCGCCGGCAAGTCGACGCTGGGCCGGCTGCTGGCGGGGATCTACGGCCCCCGGGTGGGCAGCGTCACCCTGGGCGGGGCCGAGCTCTCCGCGATGCCGGCCGAGCGGATCCGCGAGCAGGTGGCGCTGGTCAACCAGGAACACCATGTCTTCGTCGGCTCGCTCCGCGACAATCTCCTGCTGGCGCGCAGCGGTGCGTCCGATGCCGAACTGTGGGCCGCACTCGGCGCGGTGGACGCCGATCACTGGGCGCGGGCCCTGGCCAAGGAGCTGGACACCGAGGTGGGCTCGGGCGGCCATCCGCTGACGCCTGCCCAGGCCCAGCAGATCGCACTGGCCCGGCTGGTGCTCGCCGACCCGCACACCCTGGTGCTGGACGAGGCGACCTCCCTGCTCGACCCGCGGGCGGCCCGCCATCTGGAGCGCTCGCTGAGCCGGGTGCTGGACGGCCGTACGGTCGTGGCGATTGCGCACCGGTTGCACACCGCCCATGACGCCGATGTGATCGCGGTCGTCGAGGGAGGCCGCATCAGTGAGCTGGGCAGTCACGACGAACTGGTCTCCGCCGAGGGCGCGTACGCGGCACTCTGGCGGTCCTGGCACGGCTGATGCGGGGCGGGAGCAACGGGGCTCCCTACGATCCGCCGTATTCGTGAGTGCCCGCGGATCATGTCCCACCCGGCCCGAGCGGGTCCGGGTGATCTTGCCACTGGTGACGGCAGCGGCTCCCGGCCCGCGGGCCGGGAGCCGTCGGCACCGTACAAGGCCCGGGTCGTGGACCCGGGCCTGAGGGAACCCCGCACACAGGACGGTCCCCGGAAGTTTTCCGATCAACTCAATTGAGTGTCTCTCAGAATCGCCGGGGACCTGGCCGCTACCCGGCAGGTACTCCACGAGGGAGTCTTGTCGTGGTTGACCGGCCCCATGCGCATCGATTGCTCCGATTTGCGAGGCGGTCAAGGGGTCCGGCCGACTATTTCGCGGCGGCCGGCTGCGGGGGGAGTTCGAAGCGCAGCAGTGCCCCGACCTGGTGCGTACGCAGCTCCGTCTCCGGCGCGATATGCCGGACCTCGCCGCCGTCATCGATGACGGACTCGGCCAGTTCGTCGATGATGTCGGGGACCTCCCGCAGCGGCTCCCCGCAGAGCGGACAGGTCTCCCCCGAGCGCGCGAGCAGGCCGTCGCGGTCGCAGATGACGCCTGGGGCGACCGCCTGCTCGTCCGCCGCCAGGGTCCGGATCGCGGCCACCGACGCCGCCCACAGCGTCTCGTCCAGCCCGACGGCGCTGGGCCGGCGAGTCGCCTTGGCCTCGAAGATCTCGTCGACGAGCCGGCGCTGCTCCTGGTGTGCGTGCTCGGAGACGAGCTCCTGCACCTTCTGCCGGATGTCCGCGGGCGTTGCGGTCTCGCGGTCGATGGTGAAGCTGCCGACGAGCCGCTCGCGCAGTTCGCGGGGGAGGAATTCGACGAAGGTCGGTACCTCATGAGGATGGCCGCCGATGACGAGCAGGTCGAAGCCTCCCTTCCCGAACAACTGCTTCAGCTCGCCGATGAGCCGCCGATAGTGCCGTTTGCTCAGCTCGTCGGCCTTGTTACGGACCCGGTCCTCGGCGAGCCCCGCGGCGTAGTTGGGCTTGCGCAGCGTGCGGTCGCGAAGCTCCTCCAGCTCCCGGACCTGGTCGAGGTAGTACTCCCAGACCTGGCCGGTCCCCTTGTCGACGATGACCGCGCAGGTGCGGTAGTACTCGTCGAGCACGCCCAGCATCGGACGGACATAAGGATCGGCGTCCACCACGATGCGTTCGCGGGTGCTGCGCGGCAGCCACACCTCCTCGTAGACGCCGATGGCGCTGTTGCAGAAGACGGCGACGGCGCCCGGCTTGCGGGGCTCCTCCCCGAGCGACTTCTCGATCTTCGCAATGTCCTCGCGGAGCGAGAGCCGCGCGTCGCGCTCCAGTGAGCTGTCCTCCGCGAGTGGCCGGATGCGGTCCAGCAGGCTCGCCACCCGGGTCATGAAGGCGCGGCGGCCGGTCCTGTCCGGTTCCACGGGGACGTAGAGGGAGACCCACGGATGTCCGTTCCCGTTCACCCGGAAAATTCGCTCGATCTGCTCTTGCGTGATCATCGCCGCTCCTCACCGTTCCGTGAGCCTCGCTCCGCCCAGTTCCAGGTAACGCGGTGGGCGCGGGAGCGGCAACCGCAGGGTGACTCCGTACGGTCACCGCGGGGGCAAGCCCCGACGGGGCAGGTCAGGCCGCTATGCATACGGCAGCGTGAAGTCACGGGGCCGGGTGCAGCAGCTCGGCCACGATGAACAGCGCCAGGCCGTTGCCCAGCGTGGAGAGCACGATCGTCGCCCCGACTCACGACTGCCGGAGCGTTCCCGCCCGGGCTCAGCCGTCGCTTGGGCGGTGGGGCGGCTGCGGGGGGCGGGGTCGCAGGTGGTGCGGGGCTGCGGCCCGGTGTACGGGCCGCAGCGGTGAGCGGGACCTCAGCCCGGTGCGGGGTCGCAGCAGTGAGGGCGGGACCGCAGCTTGGTGCGGGATCGTAGCCCGATGAGGGGCCTCAGCGCGCGGCGGGATCGCAGGGTGGGCGGGGCTCAGCTGCGGGGGCGGACCGCAGCCGTGTGCGGGAGCGCAGCGGGGGAATCCGACGCTGCCGGGCGTGCCGCCGCCGGCACCGCAGGTCAAGGGTCCGCGATGGGTCACCGATCGCGGGACCCCACACAGGCTCCGGGTCCGCGGTCCCACTGCTGCCTCCGCAGCAGTCCCCTGTGCCCGCCCCGCGCGCGTCAGATGTATCCGAGCGCGCCCAGACCGCCCAGTCCGCCCAGCACCATGAACACCGGCATCAGGACCCTCAGCTCCACCCAGCTGCCGGCCTTGAAGCGCATGACCTTGGGCGGGCCGACCGGGTACCAGCGCTTGCGGCCTATCGGGATGGGCCACAGGACGGGGCAGCCCGAGACGGTCAGGGCATCGCCGATGTCGTGGACCAGCGCGCCGAGCACGACCGGCAGGCCCAGCCAGAGGTACTGCTGCCCCGGTTCGGTGAACAGCCAGCTCGCACCGTTGCCCGGCTGGTCGAGAATGCCGGCCAGGATCCAGGCCGAGGCCGCGCCCAGCATCCACACCAGCACGTCGCTGGAGACCCGCGCCGCCCGCCACAGCAGACCCTCGATGGCGAGCACCATATGAACGAAGAGGATGCCGAGTACCGCCCAGCGACCGCCCTGCATCGCCAGCAGTGACATCCCACCGCCGACCAGCACGGCCCACAGCCAGGTGTGGGTGAGCGTGCGGTGGCCTCCGTTGCGGTTCGAGTCACCGCGCATCTTGGTCGCCTTGTAGACCCCGTGCGAGATCGCGTCGACCACTTCGCACAGCCACCGGGAGAGCGGCCCGAAGGCCCGCGAAATGGTCGCGGACTTGTGATCGAGGTCCGGGGCGAGCGCCGCACCGGCACAGATCAGAGCTCCGCAGACGAGCACCGGCCAGGGCATCGGGTGTCCGGCGGCAGCGGCCGCCGCGCCCACGCCCAGCCAGGCCGCGGCCCCGGACAGCGAGTGTGCCGGTCCCATCATGGTTGTTCCCACCCCTTGTTCTCTTGCGCTCGTTCACCTGCGCGTGACGGTGTGCCTCTCGCACTGCTGAGCCGCGCCCTTGACGCCCGGTCGGCGACTCAGCGTAGCGTCAGATGATCTCCATATGAGGAGGGGGTGAGCCAACTTCTTGTACGACGCAGGGTCGGAAGGTCAGCAGGACCGACCGCCGGACGGGTGCCGGCACACGGGCAACTGCTCCCCACAGCCGCCTCCCTGACTCTGGTCACGGACGACACACCCTCGGGATGCGCCCTACCTGCCGCACCAACTGTGCTTGTGGTCAACGCCCTTGGGGCGGACGTCCCGCTGCCGTGGCCCGTCACCTACGGGGACGCCGTCTCACGCGACTCGTCCCCCCCGAGGCGGCCGACGTCCGCCGCCGGAACGGCCGCGCCTTCCGCCCCGCCGCTGGCTTCCTGATCCCGATTTTCTCCGCTTGACCTCCCGACCGGGTTCCTGATCCTCTTCTTCTTCGCTTGGCCGCCCGTCCGGGTTTCTTGATCCCGTTTCTTGATCGGGCTTCTTGATCGGGCTTCTTGATCGGGACAAGGCGCGTTCCCCGCTTGCTCTGCTTGCCCTGCTTGCCTTCGCTGCCCTGCCTGCCCTGCCTGCCCTGCCTGCCCTGCCTGCCCTGCCTGCCGCATACCTTGCGGACGCTGCGTGATCTCCCCCACGTACCGGCTGCGCGTCCGTGCAGAGGGTGATCGTCGCCAACAACACCGCGCCTTCGATGTCGTACGGAGGGTGATGGCGCTGCACCGCGCTCCCCTCCGGCCCGCGCCGAGGCGAGGCAGGTTTTCGCAGCTCAGGCCCGCCGGAATGACGTCGCGGGCCGCTGCCGGGGCCGGGTCGGCGGGGCTCGGGGGCCTTGGGGGCGGACGGCTTCGGGCGTTGCCGATCTTCAGCTGACCTCCGCCTGAGTCGCCGGTTCCCTGATCCGGGCCGAAGACAGGCAGTATGGGGGCGTGACCCTCATCGATCATCTCCCGAACGACGCCGACCCCGATGCCCTCTTCGAAGCCTTTTCGGGCTGGGCCGAGCAGCAGGGCATCTCGCTCTACCCTGCCCAGGAGGAGGCGCTGATCGAGGTGGTCTCCGGGGCGAACGTCATCCTGTCCACCCCCACCGGCTCCGGAAAGAGCCTGGTGGCGGCCGGCGCGCACTTCACCGCGCTCGCCAAGGATCAGGTCACCTTCTACACCGCACCCATCAAGGCACTGGTCTCGGAGAAGTTCTTCGATCTGTGCAAGCTGTTCGGTACCGAGAACGTCGGCATGCTCACGGGTGACGCATCGGTCAACGCGGATGCACCGGTCATCTGCTGCACTGCCGAGGTCCTCGCCTCGATAGCGCTGCGGGACGGCAAGGACGCCGACATCGGCCAGGTCGTGATGGACGAGTTCCATTTCTATGCCGAGCCGGACCGTGGCTGGGCCTGGCAGATTCCGTTGCTGGAACTTCCGCAGGCGCAGTTCATTCTGATGTCGGCGACGCTCGGCGATATGTCGCGCTTCGAGGAGGATCTGGCCCGGCGCACGGGGAAGCCGACGTCGGTGGTGCGCTCGGCGACTCGGCCGGTGCCACTGTCGTACGAGTACCGGACGACGGCACTGACGGAGACGCTCACCGAGCTGCTGGAAACCCGTCAGGCCCCCGTTTACATCGTGCACTTCACGCAGGCCGCCGCCGTCGAGCGGGCGCAGGCGCTGATGAGCATCAATATGTGTACGCGCGCCGAGAAGGACCAGATCGCCGAGCTCATCGGGAACTTCCGGTTCACCACCAAGTTCGGCCGGAACCTGTCGCGGTATGTCCGTCATGGCATCGGCGTGCACCACGCCGGCATGCTGCCGAAGTACCGCAGGCTCGTCGAGAAGCTGGCGCAGGCGGGTTTGCTGAAGGTCATCTGTGGCACGGACACCCTCGGCGTGGGCGTCAATGTCCCCATTCGCACGGTGCTGTTCACCGCGCTGACCAAGTACGACGGGTCGCGGGTGCGGACGCTGCGGGCACGGGAGTTCCATCAGATCGCGGGCCGGGCCGGCCGGGCCGGCTTCGACACCGCGGGCTTTGTGGTCGCGCAGGCCCCCGAGCATGTCGTGGAGAACGAGAAGGCGCTGGCCAAGGCGGGCGACGACCCCAAGAAGCGCCGGAAGGTGGTGCGCAAGAAGGCGCCGGAGGGCTTCGTCAACTGGGGTGAGAACACCTTCGAGAAGCTGATCGCTGCCGATCCGGAACCGCTGAACTCCCGCTTCCGGGTGACGCACGCGATGCTGCTGTCCGTGATCGCCCGGCCGGGTAATGCTTTCGAGGCGATGCGCAAGCTCCTCGAGGACAACCATGAGCCGCGCAAGAATCAGCTCAGGCACATCCGGCGGGCCATCGCGATCTACCGCTCGCTGCTGGACGGCGGGATCGTGGAGCGGCTGCCGGCGCCGGATGCGGAGGGCCGGATCGTCCGGCTGACCGTGGATCTTCAGCAGGACTTCGCGCTCAACCAGCCGCTGTCGACCTTCGCCCTGGCCGCGTTCGACCTGCTCGACCCGGAGTCGCCCTCCTACGCGCTGGACATGGTCTCGGTCGTGGAGTCCACGCTGGACGATCCACGCCAGATCCTGGCCGCGCAGCAGAACAAGGCCCGGGGCGAGGCGGTCGCGCAGATGAAGGCCGACGGCGTCGAGTACGAAGACCGCATGGAACGGCTCATGGACGTCGAGTACCCCAAGCCGCTGGAAGAGCTGCTCTTCCACGCCTATGGCCTGTACCGCAAGAGTCACCCGTGGGTCGGCGACCACCCGCTGTCGCCGAAGTCGGTCATCCGCGATATGTACGAACGCGCCATGACCTTCACCGAGTTCACGTCCCACTACGAGCTGGCGCGCACCGAGGGCATCGTGCTGCGCTACCTGGCGAGTGCGTTCAAGGCACTGGACCACACCGTGCCGGACGATCTGAAGTCCGAGGACTTCCAGGACATCATCGCCTGGCTGGGCGAGATGGTGCGGCAGGTCGACTCCAGTCTGCTGGACGAGTGGGAACAGCTTGCCAATCCCGAGGTGGAGACGGCGGAGCAGGCCGCGGAGCGGGCCGATCAGGTCCGGCCGGTCACGTCCAACGCGCGGGCGTTCCGTGTGCTGGTGCGCAATGCGATGTTCCGGCGGGTGGAGCTGGCGGCGCTGGACAAAGTCGAGGAGCTCGGCGAGATGGATGCCGATTCCGGCTGGGGCGTGGATGCCTGGGGCGACGCGATGGACGCCTACTGGGACGAATACGACGAGCTGGGCACCGGTCCGGATGCCCGCGGCCCGAAGCTGCTGCAGATTCAGGAGGATGCCGAGCACGGACTGTGGAAGGTGCGGCAGACTTTCGCCGACCCGAACGGTGATCACGACTGGGGCATCTCCGCGGAGGTGGATCTGGCCGCCTCCGACGACGAGGGGCGCGCGGTCGTACGGGTCACGGATGTGGGTCAGTTGTGAGGCGACGGCTTCGACCGAGGCCGCCGAAGGATCTGACGGAGGGCCACCGGTCATGACCAATCCCGCCGAGAAGCTGGTCGATCTGCTGGATCTCGAGCAGATCGAGGTGAACATCTTCCGGGGCCGCAGCCCGCAGGAATCGCTGCAGCGGGTTTTCGGCGGGCAGGTCGCCGCCCAGGCGTTGGTGGCTGCCGGGCGGACCACGGAAGGGGACCGCCCGGTCCACTCGCTCCATGCGTACTTTCTGCGGCCGGGCCGGCCCGGGGTGCCGATCGTGTACCTCGTCGAGCGGGTCCGCGACGGGCGCTCCTTCACCACCCGCCGGGTCGTCGCCGTCCAGCAGGGACGCACGATCTTCAATCTGACCGCCTCCTTTCACAAGCCGGAACCCGGCTTCGATCATCAGTTGCCGTTGCGTCGGGTGGTGCCCGACCCGGAGGAGCTGCCGACCCTCGCGGAAGAGGTCCGCGAGCGCCTGCACGATCTGCCCGTATCGCTGGAGCGGATGGCGCGCAGGATGCCGTTCGAGATCCGTTATGCCGACCGGCTGCGCTGGACCCCGGAGGAGATCGAGGGTGCGGAGCCCCGCAGCGCGGTGTGGATGCGCGCGGTCGGTCCGCTGGGCGACGATCCGCTCGTGCACACCTGCGCGCTGACCTACGCCAGCGATATGACGCTGCTGGACGCCGTCCGCATCCCGCTCGAACCGCTCTGGGGGCCGCGCGGGTTCGACATGGCCTCGCTCGATCACGCGATGTGGTTCCACCGTCCGTTCCGCGCGGACGAGTGGTTCCTCTACGACCAGGAGTCACCGATCGCCACCGGAGGACGGGGCCTGGCCCGCGGGCGGATCTACGACCGCGAGGGCAGGCTGCTGGTCTCGGTCGTCCAGGAAGGACTGTTCAGAAAGCTCGGCGACTGACCCGGGCGGGCGCCGGAGGGCACGGCGGCCGGTTTCCGCAGCCGCCCCGGGTCTTCCCTGCGGGCCCTTTCCAGGCACCGGGAGAGATGGACGCGGTACCACAGCACTTCGTCGAACTCATCCGCCGTCAGGACGCGCTCGAAGGATTCCCGGGCGGCAGGAGTCACCGTGATCACGGAGGCCATGGTGGGCCTCAGCCGGCGCAGCAGGGACCGCTCCAGCGGCTCCTCGGCCACCGAAGCCAGCTCCTCCGGCGGCAGCAAGGCGGCGATCACCGCTGCCGCTTCCCAGGGGTCGTCGGTCTGTCCCATGAGCTGGGCGACCCGGCGGCTGCGCCACTGGCGTGCCCGCCAGTCCTGCCCGCTGTCGAGCATCACCCGCATCGCCGCCGGGGTGTTGCCCCGCATCAGGTCGGGTTCACGGTCGGCGAAGTCGGCGACCTCGGCCGCGAGATAGAGCCAGACCACCGCGCCGAAGCGGTTGACGTAGAACCGGACGGGACCGAGGCAGCCGGCCCTGGTCAGACGCACGGCCCGGCCGGGCCCGATGCCCATGAGCGCCGCGGCCTCGGTCGTGCTGACCGCGCGGATCCGTGCGCGGAGCGCGTCCGGGAAGCCCGGCTCGGCCTGCAGCCGGGCGATCTCCTCCGCCGGGACCCGGCGCCGTCCGAGCGATCCAACGCCTCCCGGCCGGCCGTCGGTCCCGGTCGGCGCCGTCCGTACTTCTCCGAGCTGGGTGGCGAGCTCGAACTCGCCGCTCCTCAGCTCCAGTTCGCGGGCCGCTCGCCCCGCCGTGAGCGTCCGCTGCCCGTCGCACACCACTGTCATGTCGCTTCCCCCGCAACTCGGTCGATCACTGACAGTGACGACTCTAGCCGCAGACGGTGACAGCGGGTCAAACCCCGCCTCAGACCTGTGGATAACTTTCCGGCTGGCGGACCGCGACGCCCAGATGCTCCCCGACACGATTGACCAACAGCGTCATTTCGTAGGCGATCTGACCCATGTCGCCGTCGGCGCCCGCCAGCACGCACAGACAGCTGCCGTCCCCGGCCGCCGTCACGAACAGCACCCCGTCGTCGAACTCCACCATGGTCTGACGCACGCGACCGATTCCGAAGTGGAGCCCCGACCCCTTCGCGAGGCTGTGCAGTCCCGAGGCGACCGCCGCGAGATGCTCCGCGTCCTCCCGCTCCAGCCCCTCGCTCGCGCCGGTCACCAGCCCGTCGTTGGAGAGCACCAACGCATGCCGTACCTTCTGCACCCGCTTGGTCAGATCGTCCAGCAGCCAGTCGAGTCCGCTGCTCAATGCCATTGCTGCTTCCTCCCCGTGTCCCGTCCGCACTCTTGGCCGGACAGCAGCCCGCGGTCCGCGAACTGCCGTGCCAGCCTGTCCCACCTCCGCCGTCTCGGCAAGCGGCCCCACAGCCCGGCGTGCCACGCGGCGCTTGTGCGTACCGCATGGCTGAGGATGTCGGCATGGCACACAAGATGACGAAGGATGAGTGGCAGAGGTTCCTTTCCGAGGGCACTCGCACCGGCAAGCTGGCGACCGTACGGGCCGACGGCAGCCCGCACATCGCCCCGGTGTGGTTCCTCATGGACGGTGCTGAGCTGGTGTTCAACACCGGCGCGGAGACGGTCAAGGGCCGCAATCTCGCCCGCGACGGCAGGGTGGCACTGTGCGTCGACGACGAACGGCCGCCGTTCGCTTTCGTGTCCGTACAGGGAACGGCGGAGATCAGCGACGATCTGGCGGACGTACGTCACTGGGCGACCCGGATCGCGGCCCGCTACATGGGCGAGGACCGTGCGGAGGAGTACGGCGCCCGCAACGGCGTTCCGGGCGAAGTGGTGGTCCGGGTCAAGATCGACAAGGTCATCGCCCTCGCGGCCGTCGCGGGCTGAGGGGTGCGTGGCGCGGGCCGTCCGGCTTCCGCGCCACGGCCGGCCGCCGGTTCACCCCACCGAATCCAGCACCCCGGCGGAGTGCCGCCGCCCCGCGTGCTCGACGAGCCGGACCAGCACCTCCTTGCCGGAGTCGCGGTCCCTCGCGTCACAGAGCACGACCGGGGTACCACGGTCCAGGTCCAGCGCGCGGGCCACCTCGTCGGCCCCGTAGGACCGCGCCTCCGCAAAGCAGTTGACCGCCACCAGGAACGGGATCGCCCGGCGCTCGAAGTAGTCGACGGCCGGAAAGCAGTCCTGCAGCCGCCGGGTATCGGCCAGCACCACGGCGCCCAGCGCGCCCTCCGACAGGTCGTCCCACAAGAACCAGAAGCGGTCCTGTCCGGGGGTGCCGAAGAGGTAGAGGGACAGACCCTGCCTGATGGTGATGCGGCCGAAGTCCATCGCCACCGTGGTGGTGCCCTTGTCGTCCACTCCCCCGGTGTCGTCCACGGTCTCGCCCACCTCGCTGAGCCGCTCCTCCGTGCGCAGCGGGTGGATCTCGCTGACCGAGCCCACCAGGGTGGTCTTGCCCACGCCGAAGCCGCCCGCGACTAAGATCTTCAGGGTCAACTCGGCGTCGGGGTCCGGGGCTGCGTCCTCCGGTGCCCCTTGTGCGGAGTTCATCGGCCGTCTCCTCCAGGATGCAGGTTCCTGCGCGTCACGGGGTATACGGATCCACGGCTCGACGAGGGGAGCCTTCGGCGGCGGAGGGCCGCCCGAAATCCATGGCGAGGACCGTACCCCCGGCTGATCGGGATTTCCCCGGATTTGCCAAAGCCGTCACGTCTTTCGATCAAGAAGCCCATCAACCGCCCCATGCGTGATAGTTGGTCCTCCGCGGCGCACCACCGCGCGAGCTTTGGGGAGGGGCCGCGCCGGGCAGAACACGTTCGCCCGGCGGCCGGCCCGGCCGGTGCGGAATCATGAGCGCATGACGCCACAGCAGTCACAGGAGCGGACCGGTCCACCGGCAGCGGCCGCCTCGACGGGTACCGTCGAGCGCAACGGCATCAACCCGGTGCCGGATTCCGAACGGCACGGCAGCCCCAGGTCCCTGTTCTGGCCGTGGGCCGCCTCCGGGCTGTCCTTGCTGTCCATCGCCTACGGCGTCTACCTCATGGGCCTGGGGCTCAGTCCCTGGCAGACGATCGTCACCGGGACCCTCGGCTATGTGCTGTCCTTCGTCCTGGTCGGTCTGGTCTCGGTCGCCGGAGCGCGCACGGGCGCACCCACCATGGCCATCGGCCGGGTCTCCTTCGGGACGCAGGGCAACAAGCTGCCCACCTTGTTCAGTTATGTCTCCAACGTCGGCTGGGAGACCGTGCTGGTCGCGCTCTCCTCGCTCGGCGGCTCCGCGATCCTGGCGCGGGTGGCGCCCGACGTGTTCGCCCGGGCCGACGGCCGGACGCCGACGACGACGGCGCAGGCGCTGTGCTTCGCGGTGACCGCCGTCTCCGTCGTGGTCGTGGGGATCTTCGGGCACGCGCTCATCATGAAGGTGCAGAAGTATCTGACCGCGGCGATCACCGTGCTGACCGTGGTGTACATGGTGCTGATGGCCGACCGCATCGATCCGTCCGCCCTCGCGGACGGCCCCGCCGCCGGCCTCGGCACATGCGTCGGCGGCGTCGTGTTCGCGATGACGCTCCTGGGCCTGGGCTGGGTCAACTGCGGCGCCGACTACAGCCGTTATCTGCCGCGTTCGAGCAGCGGCCGGGCGATCACCCGGTGGACGACACTGGGCGGGGTGCTGCCCCCGCTGGCCCTGCTGATCTTCGGCGTCCTCCTGAACGCCGGGGACCCGAAGCTCGCGGCGGCCGCGGCCGCCGACCCCGTAGGCGCCCTCGCGGCCGAGTTGCCCACCTGGTTTCTGGTGCCGTATCTGCTCACCGCCATCGGGGGGTTCGCCTCCGGGGCAATCATGGACATCTACAGCTCGGGCATGTCGTTGCTGGCCCTGGGCATCCCCGTCCGCCGGCACCTCGCCGTCCTGGTGGACGGCGTGCTGATGGCCTTCGGCGGCTGGTACGTGCTGTTCGTCTCCCCCAGTTTCTTCGCCACCTTCCAGGCGTTCCTGTCCGTCATCGGGGTGGCGATGGCCGCCTGGACGGCCGTCTTCCTGGTGGAACAGTGGCGCCGCCGCCACACCGGCTTCGCGCTGACGCCCGTACGGGCCCTCGGCCTGCCGGCGGTGCTCTCACTCACGGTCGCCACCGCCGTCGGACTCGGCCTGATCACGTCCGGCGATCCCCATATCGCCCAGGCCGTGGGCTTTCTGCTCACCGACAGCGCCGCACGGGGCACGCTGGGCGCCATGAACCTCGGCGTCGTGGTGGCCCTCGCTGTCGCGGGCGCCCTGTACGCCTGCACCGCCCCTCTCGCCGACCGCCCCGCCACCGGAGGAGCCCGATGACCGACCACCACGCCGACCGGCCGCACGAGGTCCGGGCGTTCTTCGCACCACGCGCCGCCGGCTGGGACACGAAGTTTCCCGACGACGGTCCCGCCTATGAGGCGGGCGCCGCCGAACTGGGCCTCCAGGAGGGCGACCGGGTGCTGGACGCCGGCTGCGGTACGGGGCGCGCGCTGCCCGCGCTGCGGGCGGCCGTGGGAGCGCGCGGGACGGTGCTGGGTGCCGATCTCACGCCCGAGATGCTGCGGGCCGCCGTACGGGCCGGGCGCGACCGCTACGCGGCGCTCCTGCTCGCCGATGTGACCCGGCTGCCGCTGCCCGACGCCGCGCTGGACGCCGTCTTCGCCGCCGGGCTCATCTCCCACCTGCCGGACTCGGCGGGCGGCCTCACCGAACTCGCCAGGACCGTACGCCCCGGTGGCCGACTGGCCCTCTTCCACCCCATCGGGCGGGCCGCGCTCGCCGCCCGCAAGGGCCGCCCGATCACCCCCGACGACCTACGGGCGGAGCCGAATCTGCGGCCCCTCCTGGCCGACTGCGGCTGGGAACTGATCCGGTACGAGGACGGCGACTCCCGCTACCTGGCACTGGCGGTACGCCGGGGGTGACGGGCCGCCGGTGAACACCCCTCAGGACGCCGCGGGGCCCTCCCCATGGGGCACCGGGCAGCTGCCCGTGCGGCGGGAGGCGGGGAAGGTCCCGAGCTCGGCCACCCGGAAGCCGTTCGGATAGCCCTTGATCTCGGGGTTCTGGCGGGCGTAGTGCGGAGTGCGGCGGGGCGGCAGCAGCCGCACGGCCCTGGCGCGCAGCTTCAGGGCGGTGCGCACCGCCCTCCGGACCGCGGGTTTGGGCCGCTCGTACCGGAAAGCCTCCAGCAGCGTGTCGTCCAGGAGGGCCATGCTGGCTCCGCGCACCACCGGAGCGAGCGGGCCGTACCACCCCGCCATCAGGTCCAGCGTGGCGTCCGACACCCTTCGGGCGCCCTCGTCCCAGCCGAAGTGCGCCTCCTCGTAGGCGTCGAGGCACCGTTCGAAGTCCTCGTAGGTCTCCGGGAGTTCGGTGATGCCCATATGGCGGCCCAGGGTGCGGTAGTAGACGGCGACGGCATGCCGTTCGTGCGCGGTCAGCCGCCGCCAGCCGTAGGCGTCGAGCCACCGCTTGGGCACCACCACGAACGTGCACAGGACATAGCGCATGTCCTCGTTGCTGATGTCATAGCTGCGGTGCATCTGGTTGATGCGGCGGATCGCCGTCCGGCCGTCCTCGCCGTCGAAGCCGTGCTCGACGACGGCGTCCAGGAGGAGGGCGGTGTCGTCGTAGCGCTTTTGCGTGCGGCCCGTCAGCTCGGCGGTCTCGGAGAGCAGCCGGCCGATGCTCGGCACCGCGTAGGTGCGGTAGAGCGCCAGCTCCAGGGCCCGGGTGAGGTCCCAGGGGAATTCATGGTTCGCGATGATGCGGTAGATCCGCAGGAAGTCGCGCTCCGGGTCGAGCCGCAGGATCTCCCTCAACCAGTCGTAGCGCCGCACCTGACATCCGTCCCTTCGTTCGCCGACGGGCCAATTTTAGGGGTGCGGACGGTAGTTGAGGGGGCGTGACGGGCGTCAGATCGGGCCGTGCGGTGGCCGGATTCCGTAGTGTCAGGGGGTCTCGCGTGGGGGCACGCCGGTCGTGCGCCGTGCGGTGCGGGTACCGCGGGGTGCGCGCGTCGGCGCCGTAGCGGTCCGTGAGCGTCGGGTCCACCACGGCCAGCGCCTTCTTGACGGGCATGCCGGTGCGGTCGGCGAGTGCCAGCCGCTCCTGGACCTCGCGCGGGGTGCGCGGGCGGTAGCCCGGCCCCGTACCGCAGCAGCCGCCGTGGAAGGTCAGTCCCGCGCGCAGGACGGCCTCCAGGGCACGCCAGCCGGCTTCGTCGCGCCGCTTGGGGACCGCCAGATCGGCGCCCGCGTTGATCAGCTCGGCGCCGCACCGGGGGCAGCGGTCCGGGCCCTGCGAGACCGGCGTCTTCTTCCACGCGGCCCGGCAGGCCAGGCACACGAAGTGCATCCGGCTGCTGTAAAAACACATCTGCGCAGCGTACGGCTGGTGACAAGCTTGTCCCAAGCCAATTAAGGTGCGCCGACGTACTCCGCAATGGATTGGATGGGGAGGCCCGCGTGCCCACGACCGAGAGCGCCGACAACGACCAGTTGTTCGTGCTGACGGCGGTGCTGCTGACGCCCGCGCAGTTCCCGAGCGTGCTCGGCGACGACTACCCCGAGGTGTGTGGTGGCCTAGGCCTCGAACCGTACGCGGAGGGCTACGGGCTGGTCCTCGGTCAGGACAGTGACGGCGCGCGCTGGACGGTGGCGACGGAGGATGTGTCGCTGGTGGCCTGTGCGATCGCGGCCTGGGACTGCGGGATGGAGTACGACCTCTCCCCCGGGGAGGACAGCATCGTCGGGGCGCTGCCCGGCTGGCCGCTCTCGCTCGCCGTATCGGCGCCCGGTGTGCCGCAGCCGCACGATCCGAAGCCGGAGGACGGCGCCCCGGCGCCGCTCACGCCGCCGGACGCCGAGGAGTGGGGGCCTGCCCAACGGCGGCTCGGCGCGGACGAGATCGCCATGCAGTGGGCGGCATGGCGCGAGCAGGTGGATGACGAGGACAGCTTTGCCGAGCCGGGAGATCATGCGCACAAGGGCGTGCGGCGGGTGCTGGAGGAGGCGCGCGGCTATGTGAACGAGCCGCCGCCGCCCGGGCGGGTGCGGTCGTCGTTCGCGGCCGGGGAGGCACGGACGCTGCGGGTCGACGGGCCTGGCTGGAGCATGGTCGCCCGTACCGACGACATTGCGTTCGTACTGCTGGACGACGAGCCGGGCGAGGTACATCCGGTGGGCCGGGGGCCCGAGCTGCCCGACCTGCTGACGTCGCTCGACGAGCTGGCGGCGCGGCCGGTCTGAGCGGGTCGTTGCGCGGGGTGGTGCCGTATACGGGGGTCGCGGTGCGCCGCGGCCGGTGCGGGATGACGCCGTAGCGGGGGGTGCGCTCGTCCGGTGGGGGCGAGACGGCCTCAGCCGCACACCACCCCGCGCCTGGCCTGACGGGGTGAGGCAGATGCCGAGCCGGGGCCGGGCTCCGCCGGCCCCGGTGGGGCGAGGTCTGCGGGAGGCGGGCCCGTACGGGGCTCAGGCCGGGCGAGGGCGCCGGCCGACTTCGGGGCGGACGGCGCGGCGCGGGAGTCCGCCCGGTCAGCGGCCGATCTGCTTGCGGCCGACGCGGCGGAGCCGGCGGCGCTGGGAGGAGTCGAGCGTCAGATAGGCGACGGCCGGCACTCCAACGATGACCAAGAGGGCCGCCCAGAAGGGCAGCAGCCACAGCAGGATCACTCCCACCGCGACGCCGCCGACCGCGACCTTCGCCTGTGTGGACATCCTTCACGCCCCTTCCGCGGCGTACGCCGCGCTCTGTGTACTCCATTGAACGCCGTTTTCGCGCCGCAGGTTCCAGGAACGGGCATGCCGTCCTGTACTCTCGGGCGCTCCAGGCGCCAGTAGTCAAACTTGAGGAGTTCGGGAACCAGTGACACCCCTCGCCGCGGTCACGCCCGCTCAGCTCTCCGTCCTGTCCCGCTGTGCGGCGGTGTTCCTGCCGTCGGATCCGCCGCGAGCGGGGCGGGTCGCCTTCTGGCGCCCCGATGGCGGGCCCGTGGGGACGGCGCGCGCCACAGACGACGCGACGGGCGGGAAGGACGGGAACGACGCGACGGACGGGGAGGACGAGGCGGCCGAGCGGCTGGATGTCGTCCTGCCGGACGAGGACCGCGGCGTTTCCCTGTGCGAGGTGCCCGCCCTGGTCCTGACGGTGGCCGAGGCGGTTCCGGTGCTCACCCGCGCGCGGGCCGCACGGGGCGCCCATCCGGCCGCCGCCTTCTGGGGAGCCGCGTCCGTCCTGGCGCTGCAGCTCGCAGCCCGCGGCCGGCTGCTGCCCGGGGTGAGTCCCGACGGGTATGACGCCTGGCGGCTGGGTCCGCTCGACCCGGAGGACTTCGAGCGGCTGCGCGATCTCGCGGCAGCGATGCCGCCGTACGCACACGCCGTCCCGCTGCCGGACTCCGACCCGTTGGCGCTGCCGGACCCCGAGCGGCAGCTGCGGGCCTTCCTCGACGCGGTGGCGGACGGGCTGCCGCGCTCCCCCGGCGCGGCGCTGGTCACCGGAGCGCCGGCCTTCGCGGTGTCCGCTCCGCAGCACATCCCCGAACAGCGCGCCTGGGCCGCCGACGTCGCCGCGGGGCATGACGCGGGCGTACGGATCTCGCTGCGGGTGGAAGTGCACGGCGCGCAGGCGGCGCGGCTCCGTGACCGCGGCGGGCTCATGAGCGTCGACGGGCGGGGCGACGGGCAACCGGCCGCGGCCGGTGCGTCCGGGACGCCGTCGGCGGTGCGGAGCGAGGGAGCGGGTCAGCGCGATGCGGGCGGCGACGTCGGCGCGGACCCCGCAGCTGACCGCATCGCCTTCTCCGCCGTTCTCCAGCTGCACAGCCTCACCGACCCGACGCTGGTCGCGGATGCCGCCGAGGTGTGGGCGGGGACGTCACCCGCCGGGCAGGCCCTCGGGTCGCGGGCGCGGATGGACACCCTGCTGACGTTGCGCCGTGCGGCGGATGTCTGGGCGCCGCTCACCCCGTTGTTGTCCGCCGCGGTGCCCGGCGCGCTGGATCTCGCCGAGGAAGAAGTCGCCGAACTGCTCGGTCCGGCCGGCCGTGCGCTGGCCGCCGCCGGGGTGCAGGTGCACTGGCCGAAGGAGCTGGCGCGCAAGCTGACCAGCCGGGCCGTCGTGGGGCCGCCCGGCGCGCGCGACGGTGACAGGTGGGAAGGACCGGAGTCGGGGCTGCCTTCGCTGTTGTCGGCGGATGCCCTGCTCTCCTTCAGCTGGCGGTTTGCGGTGGGCGGCCAGGAGGTCGACCGGCACGAGCTGGACCGGCTCGCCGAGGCGGGACGGCCGCTGGTGCGGCTGCACGACCAGTGGGTGCTGATCGACCCGGAGGCGGTGCGGGCCGCCCGGGACCGGCCGGACCGTAAGATCACGCCGCTCGATGCGCTCGGCGCCGCACTCACCGGAACCGTCGAGGCGCCGGACGGCGGCCGGGTGGCGGTGGAGGCCACCGGATGGCCGGCCCGGCTGCGCGACCGGCTCGCCGACCCGGAGGGCGGCGACACCACAGCCGTCCGGCAGCCGGCGGCGCTCACCGCGACGCTGCGCGACTACCAGTTGCGCGGACTCGGCTGGCTGCACCGGATGACGTCGCTGGGGCTGGGCGCCTGTCTCGCCGACGACATGGGGCTGGGGAAGACGATCACGCTCATCTCCCTGCATCTGCACCGGCAGGGCGTCCCCGGGGCGGCCGGCCCCACGCTTGTCGTCTGCCCCACCTCGCTCATGGGCAACTGGCAGCGGGAAATCGAGAAGTTCGCGCCGGGCACGCCGGTGCGCCGCTTCCACGCCGGGCGGCGCAGCCTGGCGGATCTGGCGGACGGCGCGTTCGTGCTCACCACCTACGGAACGATGCGGCTCGACGCCGGGAAGCTGGCGGAGGTGGGCTGGGGGCTGGTCGTCGCCGACGAGGCACAGCACATCAAGAACCCCTTCTCCGCGACCGCCAAGGCACTGCGGACCCTGCCCGGCAAGGCCCGGGTGGCTCTGACCGGCACCCCGGTGGAGAACAACCTGTCGGAGCTGTGGGCGATCCTGGACTGGACGACGCCCGGACTGCTGGGGCCGCTGGGCCGGTTCCGTACGTGCTATGCGCAGGCCATCGAGGGCGGCGCGGCGGCGTCCCCGGAGGCGGGTGCGGCGGCCGAGCGGCTGGCCCGGCTGGTGCGGCCGTTCCTGTTGCGCCGCCGTAAGTCCGATCCGGGGATCGCGCCGGAGCTGCCGCCCAAGACGGAGACCGACCGTGCGGTGGCACTGACGAGGGAACAGGCCGGACTCTACGAGGCCGTGGTGCGCGAGGGGCTCGACGAGATCGCCGGGACGGACGGGTTCGCCCGCCGTGGGCTGGTGGTCAAACTGCTCACCTCGCTCAAGCAGATCTGCAACCACCCCGCGCAGTACCTCAAGGAAAGCGCTCCGGCGGACGACGGCCGGGCGTCGGGAGCGGTGCGGATCGCGGGGCGCTCGGGGAAGGTCGAGCTGCTGGACGAGCTGCTGGACACCCTCCTGGCCGAGGGCTCCGGCGTGCTGGTGTTCACGCAGTACGTGCAGATGGCGCGGCTGTTGGAGAGCCATCTGGCGGCGCGCGGGGTGCCCACGCAGTTCTTGCACGGCGGCACGCCGGTGGCCCGCCGCGAGGAGATGGTGCAGCGGTTCCAGGACGGCGCGGCGCCGGTGTTCCTGCTGTCGCTGAAGGCTGCCGGTACCGGTTTGAACCTCACCCGGGCGGCGCATGTCGTGCACTTCGACCGCTGGTGGAATCCGGCCGTCGAGGCGCAGGCCACCGACCGCGCGTACCGCATCGGGCAGACCCAGCCGGTGCAGGTCCACCGGTTCATCACGGAGGGCACGATCGAGGACCGGATCGCCGAAATGCTCTCCCGTAAGCAGCAGTTGGCCGATGCGGTGCTGGGGTCCGGCGAGGCCGCGCTGAGCGAACTCACCGACGCCGAGCTGGCGGACCTGGTCGCACTGCGGGGGAGTGAGCGATGACGATGCCCGGAGGGGGAGAAGCGATGCACCTGGGCGGGGAGAGGTATCCGGGCGAGGGGGACTCAGCGGCCGCTGAGCGGACGTTCGGTGCCTTGCCTGCGGCGCGCGGGCGGTCCTTTGCGCGGAGTTGGTGGGGGCAGGCGTGGCTCAAGGCACTGGAGGACACCGCGCTGGACGGCGAGCAGCTGAGGCTGGGCCGGCGGCATGCGCGGGGCGGTGCGGTCGGCGCGGTGTCGGTGCGCCCCGGACGGATCACCGCGGTCGTCCAGGACCGCGACCGTACGCGGCACCGGTCCGATGTGCTGCTGCAGCAGTTGAGCAGCGCGGACTGGGACCGCTTTCTCGACATGGTCGCGGACCGGGCCGGGCATATCGCGGCGCTGCTGGACCGTGACATGCCGCCGGTACTCGTCGAGGACGCGTCCGCCGCAGGCATCGAACTGTTGCCGGGCATCGGCGACTTGGAGTCCGAGTGCAGCTGCGACGCGTGGGACCACTGCGCACATTCGGCCGCGCTGTGCTACCAGTTGGCGCGGCTGCTCGACCAGGACCCGTTCGTCCTGCTGCTGTTGCGTGGCCGGGGCGAGCGGGAGCTGCTCGACGAGCTGCAGGTACGCAGCGCGGCGCGGGCGGAGGGGCCGACGCACGAGGACGCGGCGGCGGAGCTGCCCGGTCCGGGGGTGCCGGCGGCCGAGGCGTATGCGGCGCGCGACATTCTGCCGCCGCTGCCCCCAGCGCCGCCGCCGGTCGCCACACCGGGCACCCCACCGGTGCTCGGTGGCGGGACCCCGCCCGCGCCCGGGGTGGACGTGGCCGCGCTGGAGTTCCTGACCCGGGACGCGGCAGCGCGCGCCCAGCGGTTGCTGGCGGACGCGCTCGCCGCCGGCCACCCGGACAGCCCGCCGCCGCCCGTGCTGACGCCCGCCCAGGATGCGGTGCGGCTGGCGGCGGCCGGCCCCGGGGAGGCCATATCGGCGCGGCTGGCGGCCGGTTCGGGGCGCGATGCGCGGGCGCTGGCGTCGGCCGTACGGGCCTGGGAGCTGGGCGGACCGGCCGGGCTCGCGGTCCTGGAGGAGGACTGGACACCGGAGCCTGAGGCGCTGGCGCGGGCAGCCGGCCGGCTGGCGGCCGCCTGGGAGGACGGCGAGACCCGGCCGCGGCTGCGTGCCACCCGCAATCGTTGGACGGTGGTCGGCGGCGAGGCCCAGTTGCGCTACGGGCGGGAGGGCCGCTGGTGGCCGTATCGCAGGGAAGGCGGGCAGTGGGTGCCCGCGGGTCCGGCCACGGACGATCCGGCGGGCGCGTTGGCGGGGTTGCCGGCGGAGGGGTTGCCGGCCGAGGGGTTGCCGCCGGAGGGGTGAGGGGGATGGCAGCGGGGGTGTGGCGGGTCAGCTCCCGCCCCCGGCCGCCGCCCGGTGTGCGGCGGCTCGTCGCACGAAGAGCTCGTACAGATCGCGGGCGGCCTTGGGGACCGAGCCGGAGCGGCGGCGCTGGATCACCATCAGGACGTCGGTGCGGTCGTCCGCCAGCGGGCGGTAGGTGATGGTGCCGCTGCGTTCCAGCGGGTCGCCGAGGATGCTGAAGTCGGGCAGGACCGTGGCGCCCAAGCCTTCGGCGACCATCAGCTTGCCCATTTCGGCGCCGTCGGTCGAATAGGAGAAGGAGGGCGTGCGGCCTTTGAGGAGCCGGTGGACGAAGCGGTGCATGACGTAGCCGGACCGCATCACGATCAGCGGCTGGGCGAGCAGCTCGGTCACCGACACCTCGCTCAGCTCGGCCAGCGGGCTGTCCGGCCGGAGGCACACCACGGGCCGGCCGCGCAGGAGTTCGGTGGTGTGGACGTCCGGCGGGAGGTCGTCGCCGCGCAGGTAGTTGACGAGTCCCAGGTCGAGGCTGCCTTCCAGCAGCGCGCGGTGGATCTCGGCCTGCTGGGCGCCGATCACCTCGACCTGGGTCAGCGGATGCCCGGCCCGGAACTCACGGATGGCCGGTACCAGCAGCGGAACCGTGGCGGCGTTGACCGTGCCCAGTCGCACCATCCGGCTGATGTGGTGCTGGTCGTCCGCCGCCCGGCGCAGCTTGTCGACCGCATCGAGCACCCCGACGATATGCGGCAGCAACTCCCGGCCGTCGTCACTGATCTTCGCTCCGGAGCGCTTGCGGTCAAGGATGTCCACACCGAGTTCGCGTTCCAGATTGCGGACGGTTTCGCTCAATGCGGGCTGGGACAGATGGAGTTCCTCGGCGGCTCTGCGCAGCGAGCCGAGGCGGGTGACCGCCGCTATGTATTCGAGTTGCTCGATCCGCACGGAATACGCACCCCGGTGATCCGATACCGATGGTGAACCTCAGTGGATTCACTCGCCTTTGAAGCCTTCTCCTGGGGATCTTCCCCCCGGTTCAAGGGGGACCCTATCACCACCTCACCTACGCCGTATCGACGCTTCGCACCTTGGCCGCTAAACTCGGCGGGGAGGCGGCCACATTGACCGGAAAAGGCCGCAAGGGCCGTCGCCCATTGGCCGGCGCGGCACAATTGTTGCGAGGAGGTGACGCGTTCATGAACGGGCAACAGAAGCAGCTCACCCAACGGCGTCACGTCGATCTCGCACGGATCTCCAGCTCGCTCTGTCGCGGTGTCGCCCGCGAGCGCTGACGGCTGAGAGCCCTTCCGCACCAGTCGTGGATTCCTTTGCCGCAAGGCATTCCGCGGTGATCTCTGTATCGCCGTCCAGGCGCGCTCCCTTTTCGTCAGCTGCCTCGCACCTTTCCGTACGAACTTTGCGCGCCTCTTTCGACGCGCCTTCTTGCACGCGGCTTTCCTCACCACCGGGAGATCCTGATGTCCGACCTGCCCGCCCCCGGCCCCGCACGCTTCGCCTATTGGGTGCCCAATGTCAGTGGCGGCCTGGTGACCAGCACCATCGAACAGCGCACCGATTGGGGCTACGAGTACAACCGCAAGCTGGCGGTACTGGCCGAGAACAACGGTTTTGAGTATGCGCTGAGCCAGGTCCGCTATATGGCCAGCTACGGCGCCGAATTCCAGCACGAGTCCACGAGTTTCAGCCTCGCGCTGCTGCTCGCCACCGAACGGCTCAAGGTGATCGCGGCGGTGCATCCGGGGCTGTGGCACCCGGGTGTGCTGGCGAAGCTCGGCGCCACCGCCGATCAGCTCTCCGGCGGGCGGTTCGCGGTGAACGTGGTCAGCGGATGGTTCAAGGGCGAGTTCAGCGCGCTCGGTGAACCGTGGCTGGAGCACGACGAGCGCTACCGGCGGGCCGAGGAGTTCATCCGGGCGCTGCGCACCATCTGGACCGAGGACCATGCCGAACTGGCCGGGGATTTCTACCGGATCCGGGACTTCTCGCTCAAGCCGAAGCCGCTCAACACCACCGAGCGCCCGCATCCGGAGATCTTCCAGGGCGGCAACTCCACCGCGGCGCGGGCGATGGCCGGCCGGGTCTCCGACTGGTACTTCAGCAACGGCAAGGACTTCGACGGCGTCACCGAGCAGCTCGCGGACGTCCGGGCGTCGGCCGCGGCAGCGGGCCGGCCGGCCCCCCGCTTCGGGCTGAACGGCTTTCTGATCGCGCGGGACACCGAGGCCGAGGCCCGGGAGGTGCTGCGGGAGATCATCGCCAAGGCGGACACCGAGGCGGTGCACGGCTTCGGCGCGGCGGTCAAGCAGGCCGGACAGTCCACGGCCGATGGCACCGGCATGTGGCAGGACTCCGCCTTCGAGGACCTGATCCAGTACAACGACGGCTTCCGTACGGGCCTGATCGGCACACCGGAGCAGATCGCCGAGCGGATCGTGGCGTACAAGCGGCTGGGCGTGGACCTGTTCCTGCTCGGATTCCTCCACTACCTGGAGGAGGTCGAGTACTTCGGCGAGCGGGTGCTGCCGCTGGTGCGCGAGCTGGAGGCACAGGAGGAGGGGCCGCAGGCGGCGGACCTGGGACGGGTCGCCGCAACGGCTGGACCGGACGCCACAGCGCCGCCAGAAGCGGACGCCTCGGACGGGGACACGGACACACCGTCGCGGGAAGCGGACGCGGCGCCCCCGTCGGGCCCGGTTCCGGCCGCCGTCCGGCCCTGAGCGCCCCCTTCCCCCTCTCACCACACCATCCAGGGAGACTTCATATGAGCACCGTCGCACCGTCCGACTGGGCCACCCGGCCCGCACCCGAGGGCCCGCAGGGCTGGATCGAGCGCGCGGCGGAGGTTGCCGCCGTCCTCGCCACCGACGCCGTCGCCCGTGACCGTGCGGGGGCCACCCCGTACGCCGAGGTCCAGCTGCTCAAGGACTCCGGTCTGGTCACGCTCCTCGGCCCCACCGCGCACGGGGGCGCCGGCCAGGACTGGCCGACCGCGTACCGGGGGATCCGGGAGGTCGCCAAGGCGGACGGGTCCATCGGCCAGCTGCTCGGCTACCACTATCTGTGGAACTGGGCCGCGCGGCTGGTCGGCACCCGCGAACAGTGGGAACACGTGGAGGCCGAGGCCGCGAGGCACCAGTGGTTCTTCGGCGGCGCGGTCAACCCGCGCGACAAGGACGTGGTGGTACGGGACGAGGGCGAGACCCTGGCCTTCACCGGCCAGAAGTCGTTCTCCACGGGGAGCAAGGTCTCCGATGTCACCGTGCTGGAAGGGGTTTTGGAGGGCACCGGCGACCATGTCTTCGCCATCGTGCCGTCCGACAGCGCCGGGCTGACGTTCCACGACGACTGGGACAACATCGGGCAGCGGCTCACCGAGAGCGGCGGCGTCACCCTGGACGGGGTGCGGGTGCCGTGGTCAGCGGCCGCCGGGTATGTCGACAAGGCGTTCGTGCCACGGGTCTACAACACCCTCAACGTACCGACCATCCAGCTGGTCTTCGCCCACTTCTACCTCGGTATCGCCGCGGGCGCCCTGGAGACGGCCGCGGCCTACACCCGCACCAAGGCGCGCTCCTGGCTGCACGGCGGCCATGAGCGGGCGGCCGACGAGCCGTACGTCATCGACGTCTACGGCGATCTGACGGGCAAGCTCTGGGCCGCCGAGGCGCTGGCCGACCGGGTGTCCGAGGAGGGGCAGCGGCTGCACGGGGACCCGGACGCGGTGACCGCGCAGGACCGCGGCGAGTTCGAGGTCCGGGTCGCCGCGGTCAAGGCCCGCGCCACGGAGGTGGCGCTGGAGGTCACCCAGCGGATCTTCGAGGTGACCGGGGCCCGGTCCACCGCCTCCGCCGAGGGCCTGGACCGCTTCTGGCGCAATGTCCGCACGCACACCCTGCACGATCCGGTGGCTTACAAGCGCCGTGAGGTCGGCCGGTTCGTGCTCGACGGCGAACTCCCCGAGCCGACTTGGTACTCCTGACCGGCTCCGCCCCGCACGCCCGGCCCGTCGCCGCACCGACGGGCTCCGGGCGCCCCCTCCCCCACGCTCCGCACTCCTCCTCCCGCACTTCGAGGTGATCGTCTCCATGGCCACCGTTCTCTCCGTCTCCGGCAGTCCCTCCGCGACCTCGCGTACCGCCCGTCTGTTGCGTCATCTGGACGACCGGCTCGCCGACGAGGGGCACCACGTCATTCCGCTGGACGTCCGCGAACTGCCCGCCGAGGCGCTGCTGGGGGCCGATTTCGGCCATCCGGCGATCGTCGAGGCCACCGAACTCTTCGCCCGGGCCGACGGCGTCGTCATCGGCACCCCCGTCTACAAGGCCGCCTACTCCGGTCTGCTCAAGTCACTGCTGGACCTGCTGCCGCAGTACGCGCTGACGGGCAAGACCGTGCTGCCGCTGGCGACCGGAGGCAGCACCGCCCACGTCCTGGCGATCGACTACGCGCTGCGGCCGGTGCTCTCGTCCATGGGAGCCGCGCACATCGTCCAGGGCTGGTTCGTTCTCGACCGGCACCTGGCCGTACGGGACGACGGCGCGCTGAGCGTCGACCCCGGCGCGCAGGAAGGGCTCGGTCAGGTCCTGGCCCAGTTCTCCGGGGCGCTCGGGCGCAGCCCGCTGCTGTCCGTCGCGAGCTGATCCGCCGCTCCCAAGTCCCCCACGTCCCCGCCCTTTCGACACTCCCCCTGGAGGCAGCACCGTGACCGCTCCCGCGCGGCCCGCCACCGCTCATGTGATCACCGATGACGCCGAGGCCCTGGCCGTCGCGGCGGAATTGGCCGAGGTGTTCCGGGCCGGTGCCGCGGAGCGGGACGCCGTTCGCCGACTGCCGCACACCGAGCTGGCGCGGCTGTCGGCGAGCGGGCTGCTGGCCATCACCGTGCCGCGGTCCCATGGGGGTGCGCAGGTGCGGACCGAGACGCTGGCCGAGGTGGTGCGGCTGCTGGCGACCGGGGACGCCAGTCTGTCCCAGATCCCGCAGAGCCACTTCGTGTACATCAATGTGCTGCGCCGGCAGGGAACCGCTGAGCAGCAGGCGTTCTTCTTCGACGAGGTGCTGGCCGGACGGCGGCTGGGCAATGCGCAGTCGGAGGCGGGGACCCGGCATGTGCAGGACATCCGCACCCGGCTGGTCTCCACGGCGGACGGCTCATATGTGCTGAGCGGGGTGAAGCACTATGCGACCGGTGCGCTGTTCGCCGACTGGATCCCGGTGCTGGCGCGCGGGCGGGACGATGCGCTCTATGTGGCGTATGTGCCCAAGGAGGCGCCGGGGGTACGGGTCGTCGACGACTGGGACGGCATGGGGCAGCGGACCACGGCCAGTGGCACGGTGCATCTGGAGGATGTGACGGTGCCGGCCGACCGGGTCGTACCGCATCACCTCACCTTCCGGGGTCCCCAACTGCATGGCGCGGTCGCCCAGTTGCTGCACGCGGCGATCGACACCGGGATCGCCTCCGGCGCGCTGGCCGAGGCCGCCGCGTTCGTCCGCACCAAGAGCCGGCCGTGGTTCGAGAGCGGTCTCGACAGCGCGGCCGAGGATCCCCTGCTGATCCAGCGGTTCGGGGAACTGGCGGTACGGGTGCGGGCCGCCGAGTCACTGCTGGCCACGGCGGCGCGCACGGTGGATGCCGCGGCGCGGGCGCTCACCGACGACTCCGCGGCGGAGGCGTCGATCGCGGTGGCCGCGGCGAAGGTGGTGGCCGCGGAGGCCGCGGTGGAGACCGGCAGCGCACTGTTCGAGGTGGCCGGGACCCGGGCCGCCCTGGACGGGCTGAACCTGCACCGGCACTGGCGGGACGCACGCACCCACACCCTGCACGACCCGGTCCGCTGGAAGGTGCAGCACATCGGCCGCTATCTCCTCAACGGCACCCGGCCGCCCCGGCACGGTCTGCTCTGACGACCGGACCCGACCCGCCCCCCACTCGTCTTCCCCATCGGAGCCCGCATGTCCTCCCTCACCTTCCACTGGTTCCTGCCCACCTACGGCGACAGCCGTCATGTCGTCGGCGGTGGCCACGGCCTGCCCGCCGGTGCCGCCGGCGGGGAGCGGCCCGCCACCCTCGGCTATCTGACGCAGATCGCCCGCGCCGCCGAGGACCTGGGCTTCGAAGGGGCGCTCACCCCCACCGGGGCCTGGTGCGAGGACGCCTGGCTCACCACGGCCATGCTGGCCCGCGAGACCGAACGGCTGAAGTTCCTGGTGGCGTTCCGGCCGGGGATCATCGCACCGACCCTGGCCGCCCAGATGGCCGCCACCTTCCAGCGGCACTCCGGTGGACGGCTGCTGCTGAATGTCGTCACCGGTGGTGAGAGTCATGAGCAGCGCGCCTACGGGGACTTCCTGGACAAGGACGCCCGTTATGCCCGGACCGGCGAATTCCTGCACATCGTCCGGGAGTTGTGGGAGGGGAAGACGGTGGACCACACCGGGGAACAGCTGCGGGTGGCGGGCGCCCGGCTGGCCCGGGTGCCCGATCCGGTGCCTCCGGTGTACTTCGGCGGGTCGTCCCCGGCCGCCGGAGAGGTGGCCGCGCGCGCCGCCGACGTCTATCTGACCTGGGGCGAGCCGCCGGCCGAGGTCGAGCGGAAGATCGCCTGGATCCGGGAGCTGGCCGGCCGCGCCGGGCGCCGGGTGCGGTTCGGCATCCGGCTGCATGTGATCACCCGGGACACGGCCGAGGCGGCATGGGCCGAGGCGCAGCGGCTGCTGGACGGCTTCGGCCCGGAGGCGATCCGTACCGTGCAGGAGGGGCTGGCCCGCAGCGAGTCGGAGGGGCAGCGCCGGATGCTGGCGCTGCACGGCGGCCGCACCGACGGGCTGGAGATCGCGCCGAATCTGTGGGCCGGTATCGGCCTGGTACGGGGCGGGGCGGGCACCGCGCTGGTGGGCAGCCATGCGGAGGTGGCGGAGCGGATCGTGGAGTATCAGCGGCTGGGCATCGAGGAGTTCATCCTCTCCGGGCACCCTCATGTCGAGGAGGCGTACTGGTTCGGCGAGGGGGTGCTGCCGGTGCTGCGGGACGCCGGGCTGTGGCGGCATCCGGCCGCACGGACCGAGGGTTCCACGGCCGCCGCGCAGATCCCGTTCGCCGCCGGGGTGGGCCGCTGACCGCTGGGCCGGGCGGCTCGCCACGGCGCCCCTGGCCCAATCCGCCCCATCCGGCTGCGCCGTGCCGCCGCGCATGATTCGCTGAGCTGATCCCCCACGCCAGGCACCTCGCCCGCAGCAGGAGGACCAGTGACCGGCACCTCGCCGCACGCGCCGCACCACACGTCGTACCGACAGCCACCACGGACCACCGACGGGACGGACAGCGCACCGCACCCACCCGGCCACCACCGGCACCCCCCGTACTACGAGGACCGCTCGCCGGGAAGCGGGGCCCTGCCGCCCCGCGCCTGGTACGCGAGATCGGATGCCGCCCGCCTCTCGCTGCACGGCCGCTGGCGGTTCCGGCTCTCGCCGAGCGCCACCGCCGAGGACGACTCTTTCGCCCGCCCGGACTTCGACGATGCGCAGTGGCAGGAGCTGCGGGTGCCCGGCCACTGGGCGCTCCAGGGGCGCTTCGCCTCCGAGGGCTCCTACGAGGGCAACGGCACCGCGCAGCCGAGCGGGGCGCCCGCGTACACCAACACCGCCTACCCCTTCCCGGTCGATCCGCCGCGGGTGCCGGACGAGAACCCGACGGGCGATCACCGGCAGGTCTTCGATCTGCCCGAGGGATGGGGCGAAGGGCCCGCGGTGCTGCACTTCGCCGGGGTGGAGTCCTGTGCCCGGGTCTGGCTCAACGGCCAGGAGCTGGGCCACTTCAAGGGCAGCAGGCTGCCGCACGAGTTCGAGGTCGGGCCGCTGCTGCGGCCGCGCGGCAATGTGCTGGCGGTACGCGTCCACCAGTGGTCGTCGGGCAGCTATCTGGAGGACCAGGACCAGTGGTGGCTGCCCGGCATCTTCCGGGACGTCTCGCTCCACCGCCGTCCCGAGGGTTCGGTCGCCGACCATTTCGTGCACGCCGGGTTCGATCACGTCACGGGCCACGGCACCCTGCGGGTGGAGTGCGAGCCGGCCGGCCGGGTGACCGTCCCGGCGCTCGGCCTCGATCTGGCGACCGGGGAGAGCGCGACGGTGCCGGTGCGCCCCTGGACGGCCGAACAGCCGCACCTCTACGACGGGGAGCTGGTCACCTCCGGTGAGCGGATTCCGCTGCGGATCGGGTTCCGTACGGTCCGCGTCGAGGGCGGGCTGCTGAAGGTCAACGGCCGCCGGATCCTGCTGCGCGGCGTCAACCGCCATGAGTTCCATCCGCGCTCCGGACGCGCCGTCGGCCCCGAGACGATGCGCCGCGATCTGCTGCTGATGAAGCAGCACAACATCAATGCGGTGCGCACCAGCCACTATCCGCCGCACCCCGCCTTCCTCGATCTGTGTGACGAGTTGGGCCTGTGGGTCGTCGAGGAGTGCGATCTCGAAACGCACGGGTTCGGCGGGCAGGGCTGGCGGGACAATCCGGTCGATGAGGCGCGCTGGGAGCCGGCGCTGCTCGACCGGGCCCGGCGGATGGTCGAGCGGGACAAGAACCACCCCGCCGTCGTGTTGTGGTCGCTGGGAAACGAGTGCGGTACGGGGAGCGGGCTGTCCGCCATGGCCGCCTGGATGCGCGAGCGCGACCCGTCCCGGCCGCTGCATTACGAGGGCGACCCCAGCTGCGCCGACACCGACGTCTACTCCCGGATGTACGCCGACCACGCCGAGGTGGAGCGCATCGGTCAGCGCACCGAGGCGCCGCTGCCGGACCCGGAGCTCGACGCCCGGCGACGTCAACTCCCCTTCCTCCTGTGCGAGTACGCGCATGCGATGGGAAACGGTCCGGGCGGGCTGAGTGAGTACCAGCGGCTGTTCGAGCGCTATGAGCGCTGCCAGGGCGGTTTCGTCTGGGAGTGGATCGACCACGGGCTGCGTCAGCAGACACCCTCCGGCGAGATGTTCCACGCCTATGGCGGCGACTTCGGCGAGGAGCTGCACGACGGGAACTTCGTCTGCGACGGGCTGGTCCTGCCCGACCGGGTGCCCTCCCCGGGCCTGCTGGAGTTCAAGAAGGTCATCGAGCCGGTGCGGATCGAGGCGGAGACCGACGACGACGGCACGGCGAACGCGGTCCGGATCACCAATCTGTACGACTTCGCCGACCTCGGCCACCTCGACTTCCGCTGGAGCTACGAGGTGGACGGTGAGCTGCGCGGACACGGCCGGCTGGCGGTGCCGCGCCCGGCGCCCGGCGAGTCGGTCGCGGTGACGCTGCCGACACCACCGGTCGAGCCGGGCGACGAAGGGGAGGCGTTCTGGACGGTCCGGGCCGTGCTGGACGAGGACAGCGCCTGGGCGCGCGCGGGCCACGAGGTCGCCTGGGGCCAGCTGCCGGCCGCCCCACGGCGCGCCGTCGCTCCCCCGGCGCCCACCGCGGCACCGCGCCGCGGTGAGGGCAATGTGATCGTCCTCGGGCCGGGGACCTTCGACGCCGCCACGGGGGCACTGGCCTATCTGGACGGCGTCCGGATCGGCGGTCCCCGGCTGGATGTCTGGCGGGCGCCGACCGACAACGACGAGGCCGCGCCCTGGCAACCGGGGCCGCGGCCGGCCACCGAGTGGCGGCGGATCGGCCTGCACCGGATGCGGCACCGCGTCGATGCCGTCGAGACCGGCCCGGACGCCTTGGTGGTGCGGTCCCGGGTCGCCCCGGCCGGCGCACCCCTGGCGCTGCGGACGGTCTACCGCTGGACGGCACAACGCGACCTGCTGCGGCTGGAGTTGAGCGTCGACCCCGAGGGCGACTGGCCGGTTCCGCTGCCGCGGCTGGGGGTGCGGATGCAGGTGTGCGGCAGCCTGGGCCTGGCGGAGTGGTTCGGCGGCGGGCCGGGCGAGGGCTATCCGGACACCCGGGCGGCCGCACGGGTGGGCCGCTGGTCGATGCCGGTGGACGCGCTGCAGACGCCGTATGTGCGGCCGCAGGAGAACGGTGCGCGGCCCGGTGTGCGCTGGGCACAGCTGACCCGGTCGGACGGCTCGGGTCTGCGGATCGAGGGCGACCCGGACTTCTTCCTCACCGCCCGCCGGTGGTCGACCGAGGAACTGGCCGCGGCCCGCCACACCACGGATCTGCGGCCCGGTGAGAGCCTGTGGCTCCATCTCGACCATGCGCAGCACGGCATCGGCAGCCAGTCGTGCGGGCCGGGGGTGCTGCCGCAGCACCGGTTGGCGCCGGCGCCGGCGCGGTTCTCGTTCGTGTTCTCGTCGCTGCACTGAATCCCGCGCGGGCCGTGCGCCGGCCGCCATGCCGTGACGGCCGGTGCACGGTGCCGTACGCCGTGGCCCTGCGCACCACTGCGACCAGGGGCTTTGTCACCGGCGGGCGTTACGATCCGGGGTGAGGCGTGGGCACCCACGCATCCCGCAGCACCGAGAGGCCTTGCACCATGGTCAGCACGATCCCGCCGCTCGCCGACGCCCTCGCCGCGGGGCCGGTCGTCCTCGACGGCGGGCTGTCCAACCAGTTGGAGGCCGCCGGGCACGACCTCAGCGACGCGCTGTGGTCGGCCCGGCTGCTGGCCGAGGATCCGGAGGCGGTGGTGCAGGCGCATCTGGCGTACTACGGGGCCGGGGCGCAGGTCGCGATCACCTCCAGCTATCAGGCGACGTTCGAGGGGTTCGCGCGGCGCGGTATCGGCGAGGAGCGGGCCGCGGCGCTGCTCGCCCGGAGTGTGGAGCTGGCCCGCGAGGCGGCCGGGCGGGCGGCGGCCGACGGGGTTGCCGGGCCGCTGTATGTGGCCGCTTCGGCGGGCCCGTACGGGGCGATGCTGGCGGACGGCTCCGAGTACCGCGGCCGCTACGGCCTGACGGTGGAGGAGCTGGAGCGTTTCCACCGGCCGCGCCTGGAGGTGCTGGCCGCGGCGCGGCCAGATGTGCTGGCGCTGGAGACGGTGCCGGATGCCGAGGAGGCCCGCGCACTCCTGCGGGCGGTGCGCGGGCTGGGGGTACCGGCCTATCTGTCGTACAGCGTCGCGGGTGACCGCACCCGGGCCGGGCAGCCGCTGACGGAGGCGTTCGCGGTGGCCGCCGACGCCGACGAGGTGATCGCGGTGGGGGTGAACTGCTGCGCGCCGGACGATGCGGACCGGGCGGTGCGGCTCGCGGCCCGGGTCACCGGCAAGCCCGTGGTGGTCTACCCCAACAGCGGGGAGAGCTGGGACGCCGGGGCGCGGGCCTGGTGCGGCGACCCGGCGTTCCGCGCGGACCGGGTCGCCGCCTGGGCCGCTGACGGCGCCCGGCTCATCGGCGGCTGCTGCCGGGTGGGCCCGGACGCCATCGCCGAGCTGGCGGCCGGGCTCGGCCGCTGAAGGGGCGGCGCGGGAGCGGGAACGGCGGCCGGTGTGCGACGGGTACGACGGCCGCCACCGGCCCGGATGCGGGCCGAAGGCGTTACACAGACGCAACCGACGCGGCGGCGACAGAGCCCCGGGCCGATGGCAGGATGCAGCCACATCGCAGCACGCATGGCTTGGTTGATGTTCATCCTGCCCCTGGAGGGCCCGTGTCCGCTCGCTCCGCGTTGCCTGTCATAGCCGTTTTCGCGGCCGTCACCGTTCTGGCGGGGTGCAGCAGCACCAAGTCCGACGGGAAGAAGGGCGGCGGTCCGGAACTGGTCTCGTCCGGGACCTTGAAGACCTGCACCCACCTTCCGTACGCGCCGTTCCAGGTGAAGAAGGACGGCAAGATCGTCGGGTTCGATGTGGATCTCGTGGACCTGGTCGCCAAGGACCTGGGCGTGAAGCAGGAGATCGTCAATACGCCCTTCGAAGGCATCGAGACCGGCCAGGACTTCACCATCCGCAAATGCGATCTGGCCGCCGCCGGCATGACGATCACGTCCGCGCGGGACAAGGTCATGGATTTCTCCGACCCTTATTTCAATGCCACGCAGGCACTGCTGACGAAGAAGGGCAAGCCCTTCAAGAAGGTCGAGGACCTCAAGGGCAAGAAGCTCGGCTACCAGAAGGCCACCACCGGCGGGATCTACGCCAAGAAGCACGGCAAGGGCGTCGAGCTGGTGGAGTTCGAGGATCTGGGGCTGCTGCTGACCGCCGTGAAGTCCGGCCAGGTCGAAGCCGGCATCAATGACAACGGTGTGCTCTTCGACTATGTGAAGCAGAATCCGGACACCGAGGTCACCGCGGAATTCAATACCGGTGAGCACTACGGCATCGGTGTACGCACCGGGAACGACGCGCTGCGGAAGAAAATCAACGCGGTCATCAAGAAGGCGAAATCCGACGGGAGTTACGACCGGATCTACAAGAAGTGGTTCGGCACCACCCCGCAGAGCTGAGGCCGGCCGTCATGTCTTTGTCCAAACGACAGCGCGCCCGGGTGATCCGCGGTGTGCAGTACGGCGTCCTGGTCGTCGCCGTGGTGGTCTTCGCACTGATCGCCGACTGGCATCAGCTGCGAATGGCGTTCTTCGACGTGGAGGTCGCGAAGGCGCTGTTCCCGGAGATCATCACCACGGCGCTGGTCAACACGGTCCTCTACACCCTGCTCGGCTTCGGTTTCGGGCTGGCGCTCGGGCTGGTGCTCGCACTGATGCGGCTCTCGTCGGTGCCGCCCTACCGCTGGATCGCGGTCACCTATATCGAGTTCTTCCGCGGAATCCCCTGTCTGCTGGTGTTCATCGCGCTCGGCTTCGGTGTGCCGCTGGCCTTCGAGGTCGCGCTCGATATGAACATCACGGTGATGCTGTCGCTCGGGCTGGTGGGCGCGGCGTATATGGCGGAGACCATCCGGGCCGGCATTCAGGCGGTCCCCAAGGGGCAGACGGAGGCGGCGCGTTCCTTGGGAATGTCGCACGGGCGGGCGATGCTCTCGATCGTCATTCCGCAGGCGTTCCGTATCGTGCTGCCGCCGCTGACCAATGAGTTGATCCTGCTGACCAAGGATTCGTCGCTGGTGTATCTGCTGGGGCTCTCCCTCACCCAGTTCGAGCTGGCCAACTTCGGCCGGGATGCGCTCAATGAGCACAAGAGCCTGACCCCGATCCTGATCGCCGGACTGCTCTATCTCGTGATCACCCTCCCGCTCGGCCAGCTGGTCCGTCGGCTGGAGGCCCGTACGGCGAAGGCCAGGTGAGCGGCGTGACGACCGACCAGGCGGCACCGGAGACGGCAGACGCGAAGGCCATCGATGTACAGGGCCTGCGCAAGGCGTTCGGGGAGCTGGAGGTGCTGCGCGGGATCGACTTCTCGGTGGCGCGCGGCGAGGTGGTGTGTGTCATCGGGCCCTCGGGGTCCGGGAAGTCGACCCTGTTGCGCTGTGTGAATCTGCTGGAGGAACCGAGCGCGGGCCGGGTCACGGTGGCCGGCACCGAGGTGACCGACCCGGACGTGGACATCGACCGGGTCCGGCGGCGGATCGGGATGGTCTTCCAGGCCTTCAACCTCTTCCCGCATCTGACCGCGCTGGAGAATCTGACGATCGCCCAGCGGCGGGTGCTGCGCCGCGATCGCAGCGAGGCGGAGCGGATCGCCCGCGCCAACCTCGAACGGGTCGGGCTGAGTGACAAGGCGGCGGCCTATCCGGCGCAGTTGTCGGGCGGGCAGCAGCAGCGGGTGGCCATCGCCCGTGCGCTGTCCATGGACCCGGAGCTGATGCTCTTCGACGAGCCGACCTCGGCGCTGGACCCGGAGCTGGTCGGCGATGTGCTGGCGGTGATGCGTGCGCTGGCGCAGGAGGGCATGACGATGCTCGTCGTCACCCATGAGATGAGCTTTGCGCGGGAGGTCGCCGACCGGGTGGTGTTCATGGACGGCGGGGTGATCGTCGAGGAGGGCACTCCGGAGCAGGTGGTGGGCACCCCGCAGCACGAGCGGACCAGGACCTTTCTGGCGCGGGTGCTGGATCCGGCGGCCGCCGAGGTCGGCGAGGTCACGGACACCGGCGCGGCGGGCAAGCGCGTCGATCGCTGATCGGCCGCCGTTCACCTGCCGTTGGGGCGGTGCCGGAACGCTGGGAAAGCTGTGTTCCGTCACTGTCCTGGAGGTTCGATGTCCCTACGTCAGCTGCGCCGTCCGCTCGGGGTGGCCCTGCCGGCCGCGGTGCTGGCCGCGGCCGTGGTGCTGGGTACCACCACGGCCCAGGCCGGTCCGCCGCCGGTCGCCGTCACCGGGTCCGCCCGGCTGCCGGCGATCCCGCTGGGCGCGTTCAGCAATGCGCTGCTGCCGGGCAGTGTCGGCGATGACCGCGGGGTGAAGCTGGGCGGCATCGGCAGCGACCTCTTCCCGGCCGGGCGGGCCGGCGAGTTCTGGACGGTCACCGACCGCGGGCCCAACGGCCGGATCAAGGTGGCGGGCGACAAGCGGCGGACGTTCCCGGTCCCGGGCTTCGACCCGGCCCTGGTCAAGATCAGGGTGCGGGGCGACCGGATCACCGTGCTGGAGTCGCGAGCCATCACCACCCGTGCCGGAAAGGCGGTCACCGGGCTGCCCGACCAGCGCGGCCGGGACGAGGCGCCCTACACCTATGACGCCGGGCAGCCGCTGCCCTACGACCCCGACGGCCTGGACACCGAGGGCGTGGTGCGGGCCGCCGACGGCAGCTTCTGGCTGGCCGACGAGTACGGCCCTTCCCTGGTTCATGTGTCGGCGTCCGGGCGGGTGCTGGCCCGTCATGTCCCCAAGGGGCTGCGGCTGACCGGTACCGGCTATCCGGTCGTCGAGTCGCTGCCAGGACTGCTGCTGAAGCGCAAGACCAACCGCGGTTTCGAGGGTCTGGCACTGCTGCCGGACGGCGATCTGGTGGCGGCCGTGCAGAGTCCGCTGTCCCACCCGGACACCGCGGCCGGCGAGGCCTCCCGTACCACCCGGCTGCTGCGCTTCTCGCCCGCCAGGGGCGCGGTGACCGCCGAGTACGCGTACCGCTTCGATCCGGTCGGCGAGGTCGACCCCGGCGAGGACGACACCTCCGAGCTGAAGATCTCCTCGGTGGTGGCGGTGGGCCGCGACCGGCTGCTGGTGGAGGAGCGCACCGACAGAGCCGCCCGGCTGCAGCGGGTCGAGCTGGACGGGGGAACGGACATTCTCGGCTCACGCTGGGACGACCCGGCGACCACTCCGTCGCTGGAGCAGGCCGGCGGCCGTGCGCCGGTGCTGCCCAAGCGGCTGGTCGTCGATCTGCGCAGGGTCGAGGGGGTGCCGCAGAAGATCGAAGGCATCGCGGTCAGCGGACGGCGCACCCTCACGCTCATCAACGACAACGACTTCGGGATGACGGACGGCCCCGGTGCGTTCGACGCACGGGGCCGTCTCGTGGACAGCGGGGTGCCGACGACGGCGGTGACCGTCCGGCTCAGGAAAGCGGCTTGGTGAGCTTCTTGGTGCCGGTGCGGTTGCCCATCAGGCTGCAGCTGACGGATTTTATGCCGAGCTTGTAGCCGTTGAGGCTGGGGTACTGGACGTAGGTGCCCTCGGCGGTCCCGGCGGGCTGTCGGGCGGCCTTGCCCTCCAGTTCGTTACGGCACAGCGACGACGCCTTGTCCTTGATGCCGGTTTCGGTCGTCAGGCCGGATTCGAGGCGGTGGACGGTGACGACCTCGGCGTCGTGCGGGCCGCTGCAGGAGGCCTCGTCGTTGTTGCCGCCGCCGCCCGCCGGCAGGTCGTAGCAGTCGCCGACCTTCAGCAGATAGAACGGGATCTTGCCGTCGGCGGGCGTCGATGTGCTGTTGTCGAAGGCGCTGCCGGTGGGCGTCTCGGTGGGGGTGGGGTCGTAGGAGGGCGTCGCGGACGCACTCTCGGACGGTGTGGGCGCGGCGCTCGAACCGGGCTGCCGGGCACGGTTGTTGTTGTCGCTGTCGTCACTGTTGCTGATCACGATGAAGGCGATGACGGCGGCCAGTACGACCACGCCACCGCCGATGATCGCCGCGATGATCTTGCCATTGCCGCCGCCACCGGGCGGGCCGGGCGGCTGCTGCCAACCGCCGGGGCCTCCGGGGCCGGCCGGGCCCGGAGGGCCGTAGCCGCCCGCGGGCGGACCGAAGCCGCCGGGGGGCTGGTTGCCGCCCACGGGCGGGCCGTAACCACCCGGTCCGTACCCGCCCTGGCCCGGACCGCCCGGACCGTAGCCACCGGCCGGCGGACCGTAGCCGCCCGGGTTGCCGTGGGGCGGCTGATTCGGCGGGTTCGACGGCGGAGGCGGAGGAAAACTCATGGTGGAAATGATCGCTTCTTCACTCGGTTTTCAGGGACTCGGTGACCAACCTGGAACATTTCGCGTCTGAAATATCCGGCCCGTGGGCACCGTTGGCGACAGGCAGCAAGCCACCCTACGGCTCGGAGGTCTTCCGTGTTCACCGACCTGCCCCTGGACGAGCTGCGCACCTACCGCCCGCCCCGCCCCGAGCCGGCCGGTTTTGAGGCGTTCTGGCAGCGCACCCTCGAAGAAACCCGTGCCCACGACCTCGATGCACGCTTCACCGAGGTCGATGCGGGGCTGGCGCTGCTGTGCACCCATGACGTGACGTTCTCCGGCTTCGACGGGCACCGTATCCGCGGCTGGTTCCTCTTCCCGCGCGCGGCCGACGGGCCGCTGCCGTGCATCGTGCAGTACCTCGGCTACGGCGGCGGCCGGCTGCTGCCGCACGACTGGCTGCTGTGGCCGTCCGCTGGGTACGCCACGCTCGTCATGGACACCCGTGGGCAGAGCGGCCCCAACCGGCCCGGTGACACCCCCGATCCGGTCGGATCCGGCAATCCGGGCGTGCCCGGCAAGATGACCCAGGGACTGCTCGATCCCGATGACTACTACTACCGGCGGCTGTTCAGCGACGCGGTACGGGCCGTGGAGGCGGCACGGGAACACCCGGCGGTGGACGCCGGCCGGATCGTGGTCGCCGGCGGCAGCCAGGGTGGCGCCGCCGCCCTGGCGACGGCGGGGCTGGTCCCCGGTCTGGCGGGCGCGTTGATCGATGTGCCGTTCCTGACCCATGTGCGCCGCGCCGTCGAGATCACGGACGTCGGGCCCTACGGCGAGCTCACCCGCTACTTCGCGGGTGCGCGCGGCCAGATCGACACCGCACTGCACACCCTGGACCACTTCGACGGCCTGAACTTCGCGGCCCGCGCCACCGCCCCGGCACTCTTCGGCACGGCGCTGCGCGACGACGTGGTGCCGCCCTCCACCGGCTTCGCCGCCTTCCACCACTATGCGGGCGAGAAGGAGCTGAAGGTGTGGCGGTTCAACGCCCATGAGGGGGGCGGTGGCGAGCAGCGGGCCGCCGAAATCGGCTTTCTGCGCAAGCTGTTCGGCTGAGCGGTCCGGTGCGCCGGGGCGGAACCTCTCAGACGGCCCCCAGCAGGTGCTCCAGCGCCAGCTGGTCCAGATGCTCGAAGGCCATCCCGCGGGCGGCCGCCGCCTCGATGTCGAAGGTCTCGTAGGCGGTGCCGTCGGCGAGCAGCCCGGCCAGGCCGTCCTCGGCGGTGGGCCGGCCCAACTCGTCCAGGCGCGCGGCGTGCAGCGCGTCCTGGACGGCCGGGTCGGCCCGGAAGGCCGCGGCGCGCTCCTTGAGGATCAGATAGTTGCGCATACAGCCGGCCGCCGAGGTCCAGACGCCCGCCAGATCCTCGGTGCGCGGCGGCTTGAAGTCGAAGTGCCGCGGCCCGTCGTATCCGGCCGTCTCCAGCAGATCGACCAGCCAGAAGGCGGAACGCAGATCGCCCGCGCCGAAGCGCAGGTCCTGGTCGTACTTGATCCCGCTCTGGCCGTTGAGGTCGATATGAATGAGCTTGTCCGCCCACAGCGCCTGCGCGATGCCGTGCGGGAAGTTCAGCCCGGCCATCTGCTCGTGCCCCACTTCGGGGTTGACACCGAAGAGCTCGGGGCGCTCCAGCCGCTCGATGAAGGCGAGGGCGTGGCCGACGGTGGGCAGAAGGATGTCGCCGCGCGGCTCGTTGGGCTTGGGTTCGATGGCGAACCGCAGGTCGTAGCCCTGCTCGACGACGTACTGACCGAGGAGGTCGAACGCCTCCTTCATCCGGTCCAGGGCGGCCCGCACGTCCTTGGCCGCGCCGGATTCCGCGCCTTCCCGTCCACCCCAGGCCACATAGGTGTGCGCGCCCAGCTCGGCGGCGAGATCGATGTTGCGGAGCGTCTTGCGCAGCGCATAGCGGCGGATACCGCGGTCGTTGGCGGTGAAGGCGCCGTCCTTGAAGACGGGGTGGGTGAAGAGGTTGGTGGTGGCCATCGGGACGACCAGGCCGGTGGCGTCCAGCGCCTGCCGGAAGCGTTTGACGGCCGTCTCGCGCTCGATGTCCCCGGCGCCGAACGGGATCAGATCGTCGTCGTGGAAGGTGACGCCGTACGCGCCGAGGTCCGCGAGGCGATGCACCGATTCGACGGGGTCCAGGGCGCGGCGGGTGGCGTCCCCGAAGGGGTCGCGGCCCTGCCAGCCGACGGTCCACAGTCCGAAACTGAACTTGTCCTCGGGCACGGGCTGGTGGCTCATCGTGACTCCCTCGGTCATTTCGTCAAGGCACTTTACAAATTGCGCCGCGGCCAAACTAATATGCGGCAGCACACCGGGGAACCCCCTGGACCGAGACCATGGAGTACGGCCGCCGAGGGAGAGAGTGCACGATGGGCGCACAGTCAGCGGGACCGCTGGTCGTCGGGGTGGACAGTTCGACGCAGTCCACCAAGGCGCTGGTCGTGGATGCGGCGACCGGTGCGGTCATCGCCCGGGGCCAGGCGCCGCACACGGTCAGCGGCGGTGACGGCAAGGAGAGCGACCCCGCGCAGTGGTGGCGGGCGCTGGGCGAGGCGCTGGCGCAGTGCGGTGAGGCGGCCCGGCAGGCCTCGGCACTGTCCGTCGGCGGGCAGCAGCACGGGCTGGTCACCCTGGACGCGGCCGGTGAGCCGGTGCGCCCCGCCATGCTGTGGAACGACGTCCGGCCGGCGCCCCAGAGCGAGCGGCTGATCGCGGAGCTGGGCGGCGCGCAGGCCTGGGCACAGCGGGTGGGGAGCGTGCCGGGGCCGGCGTTCACGGTGGCCAAGTGGGCCTGGCTGCGGGAGAACGAGCCGGCCGCGGCCGCCGCCACCGCCGCGGTGCGGCTGCCGCACGACTACCTCACCCAGCGTCTGACCGGCGAGTCCGTCACCGATCGCGGCGATGCGTCCGGGACGGGCTGGTGGGCGTCGTCCACCGAGTCCTACGACCCGGAGATCCTGGAGCGTGTCGGGCTCTCCCCCGAGGCGCTGCCGCGGGTGGCGCTCCCGGGGGAGGCCGCCGGGACGGTGCACGCCGACGATCTGCCGCTGCCCCACGGCGCGTTGGTGGCCGCCGGGACGGGGGACAACATGGCGGCCGCGCTCGGGCTGGGCCTGCGTCCCGGGCAGCCGGTGCTGAGCCTGGGCACCTCGGGGACGGTCTATGCGGTCTCCACCCGCCGGCCCGCCGATCCGACCGGCACCGTGGCGGGCTTCGCCGATGCCCGCGGCGGCTGGCTGCCGCTGGCCTGCACCCTGAACTGCACGCTCGCCGTGGACCGGGTGGCGGCGCTGCTGGGACGCGACCGGGAGGCCGTGGAGGAGGGCGGCGAGGTGGTGATGCTGCCGTTCCTCGACGGTGAGCGCACCCCCAATCTGCCGGGGGCCTCGGGCCTGGTCCACGGGCTGCGGCACGACACCACGGCCGGTCAGCTGCTCCAGGCCGCCTACGACGGCGCGGTGTTCACGCTGCTGCAGGCCCTGGACCGGGTGCTGGACGCGGACGCCGCGCCCGATACGCCGCTGCTGCTGATCGGCGGCGGCGCGAAGGGCCGGGCCTGGCGGGAGACCGTACGCCGGCTGTCGGGCCGCCCGGTGGTGGTGCCCGAGGCGCAGGAGCTGGTGGCGCTCGGCGCGGCGGCCCAGGCGGCGGGGCTGCTGCTGGAGGAGGACCCGGCGGCGGTGGCCCGTCGTTGGGGGACGGCGCGCGGCGCCGAGTACGAGGCGCAGCCACGGGACGGCGCCGCCTGTGACCGGCTGGCGGCGACGCTCGCCGACGGCGGGGCACTGCTGCGACGGTGACCGCGGCACCGTCGCCGAACACCTGGAGGGACCGCGCTCCCGCCCGCACCCCGAGGAGAACCCCGTGACCGCGCCCGGCGGCGACACCCAGCACGGCATCCGGCGGCGCAATCTGGCCCGGGTGCTGCAGACCGTGGCCGCGCAGGGGCCGCTCTCCCGGCCGGCGGTCGCGGCGCGGATCGGGCTGACCCGGGCGGGAGTGGCCCCGCTGGTCGACGAGCTGCTGCGGGCCGGGCTGCTGGTCGGGACGGGGCGGGCGGCGCCCAGCGGCCGTGGCCGGCCGGGCGGCGAACTGGCGGTCAGCGACCGTGGCCCGGCCGGGATCGGTGCCGAGATAGGCGTCGATCATCTGGCGGTGTGCGCGGTCGATCTGCGCGGGCGGGTCCGGGCCCGGGTGGTGGCCGACGCGGCGAACCGGCGGAGCGCTCCCGGGCCCGTGCTGCGGCAGTTGTCCGCGCTGCTCGCGGAGGTGACCGCGGAGATCGCCGCCGAGGGGCTGCGGCCGGCCGGACTGGCGGTGGCCGTGCCCGGACTGGTGGCCCGTGGAGCGACGACCGTGGTGCACGCCCCCAACCTCGGCTGGCGGGCGGCCGATCTCGCACCGGGGCTCGCCGGGGTGACGGCCCCGGGGGACGGTGCCCCGGCCCTCCCGCTCACCGTCGAGAACGAGGCCAACCTCGGCGCGCTGGCCGAACTGCGGCTGGGCGCGGGCGACGGGCTGCCGGGCCCGCCACCGGACTTCGTGCATGTGTCGGCCGAGATCGGTATCGGCGCCGCGGTCGTCGTGGACGGTCAACTGCTGCGGGGGGCAAGGGGGTTCGCGGGTGAGCTGGGGCATGTGCCGGTGTATCCGGACGGCCCGGCGTGCGGCTGCGGCGGCCGGGGCTGTCTGGAGCAGTACGCCGGGGAAGAGGCCGTGCTGCGCGCGGGCGGGCTCACCCCCGGGCGGGCGGCGGCCGCCCATCCGGGGCCGGGTGCCCGTATCGGGCTGCTGGCGCGCCGTGCCGCCGACGGGGACACGGCCATCGTGCGAGCGCTGCACGAGGCGGGGACGGCGCTCGGTATCGCACTCGCCGGGGCGGTGAATCTGCTCGATCCGCGGGCGGTGATCCTCGGGGGCGCGCTGGCCGGGCTGGCCCCCTGGATCCTGCCCTCCCTGGAGCGGGAGTTGGCGCTGCGAACGGCCGTCGCGGCCGATCCCGGACGGGCCGGCGGGCCATGGGTGACAGTGTCACGCCTGGGCGCGGACGGACCGCTGCTCGGGGCGGCGCACGCGGCGCTGCAGGCCGTGCTGGACGATCCCCTCCATTCCTGCGCCCCGGCACACTCTCCCCGGAATTGAACCCGCTAAACCTTTCCATGGAACGGGAATTCCATGCCACCCCATCGAGCGATTGTGCCGATAAAAACAGCACGACTACCGTCGGTTCGGCGGGTTGCCGCGGAGCTGCCTTGAATCGCGGTTTCGGAGGCGGTCCGCATCGCACCCTTCGAAGAGATAGGTGGCATGGTGACGATTGCCGACGAATCGCTGCACGGCAGTGGCAGTGCGGAAGAAGCCCAGAATTCCAGTCTGAGTACCACCGCCGCGCGGAATTTGGCGACCACCACCAAGACCGCGCCGCAGATGCAGGGCATCACTTCCCGCTGGCTGCTGCGGCTGCTGCCCTGGGTGCAGGTGTCCGGTGGCACCTACCGGGTGAACCGCCGGCTGACGCACACGCTCGGCGACGGGCGCATCGATTTCGATATCAGCGGCAGCGACGTCTCCATCATCCCCGAGGAGCTGCGCGAGCTGCCCGCCCTGCGCGAATTCACCGATACCGAGGTACTGGCCGCGCTCGGCGAACGGTTCACCCAGCAGGAATACGCACCCGGTGAAGTGATCGTCGAAGCCGGCACGCCGGGCGACCGGCTGGTGCTGCTCGCGCACGGCCGGGTGGACCGTATCGGTACCGGCAAATACGGCGAAGAGGCGGTGCTCGAAGCGCTGGCCGGCGGCGACCACCTCGGCGACGTGCCGCTCACCGACCCCGAGGGGACCTGGGAGTTCGGCTATCGCGCGGTGACCCGGGTGACCGTCATGGCGCTGCCCCGGCAGGCCCTGCAGGAGATCCTCGACCGCTCCCCCGGGCTGCGCGAGCATCTGGCGACCGCCCGGCAGGGCGCCGCCCAGCCGACGAACGCCACGGGGGAATCGGCGGTCTCCGTCACCTCGGGGCACCACGGCGAGCCGTCCCTCCCCGGCACCTTCGTCGACTACGACCTGGCGCCGCGGGAGTACGAACTCAGCGTCGCGCAGACGGTGTTGCGCGCCCACAGCCGGGTCGGCGACCTCTACAGCGACCCGATGAACCAGGTCGAGGAGCAGCTGAAGCTGACCGTCCAGGCGCTGCGCGAGCGCCAGGAACACGAGATGATCAACAACCCCGGGTTCGGGCTGCTGCACCACGCCGACCTCAAGCAGCGCATCCACACCCGCACCGGCCCGCCCACCCCCGACGACCTCGACGATCTGCTGGCGACGGTATGGAAGGACCCGGGCTTCCTCCTCGCGCACCCCCTCACGATCGCCGCGATCGGCCGGGAGTGCAGTGCCCGCGGACTGTATCCGACCGCGGTCGATTTCATGGGGCATTCGCTGCCCTCCTGGCGCGGGGTGCCGATTTTCCCGTGCAACAAGATTCCGGTGACGAAGGAGCGGACGAGTTCGATTCTGCTGATGCGCACCGGCGAGGAAAAGCAGGGCGTCGTCGGCCTGCACCAGACCGGAATTCCCGATGAATATGAACCGAGCCTGTCGGTGCGTTATATGGGTCTCGACGATCGCGCCGTAATCAAGTATCTCGTCAGCGCCTACTATTCGGCGGCCATTCTCGTGCCGGATGCGCTGGGTGTTCTCGACGACGTACAGATCGGCCACTGAACGGCCGGCGGAGGGGAACGGCGCGCCCCGGGGAACGGCCCGTACCGCCGCCCGGCCGCGCCGGCCGCACGCTCGTGCAGGCATCGCACGCACCGCACCGCACGCACCGACAAGAACAGGTGAGCCTTCTTCATGACCACATCGGTGGATCCGACGTCCGGCCCGCAGCCGTCCGCGACCGAGCAGAGCCGGTCCAGCCTGGACACCGCGGCCGCCCGCAAGCTGGCGACCACGACCAAGACCGTGCCGCAGATGCAGGGGATCTCCTCCCGCTGGCTGCTGCGCATCCTGCCCTGGACGCAGGTCTCCGGCGGTACGTACCGCGTCAACCGCCGCCTCACCCACACCCTCGGGGACGGGCGGGTGGAATTCACCTCGACCGGCACCGAAGTCCGGGTGATTCCGGAGGAGTTGCGGGAGCTCGCGCCGCTGCGCGGGTACACCGACGCCGCGACGCTGGAGGCACTGGCGGACCGCTTCGTCCAGCGGGAGTTCGCGCCCGGTGACGTGCTGGCCCGGACGGGCGCCCCCACGGACCGGGTCATCCTGATCGCCCACGGCAAGCTCGACCGCATCGGCGCCGGCAAGTACGGCGATGAGACGGTCCTGGGGGTGCTGGCCGACGGCGACGCCCTCGGCGCCGCGGCGCTGCTGGCGCCGGACGCGGAGTGGGAGCACTCCGTACGGGCGGTGACCCGGGTGACCGCGCTGACCCTCTACCGCAGCGACCTCGAAGAGGTGCTGGGCCGGTCGCAGTCGCTGCGCACCCACCTGGAGGAGTTCCGTGCGGCGTTGGCGCCGGCACAGAACAAGCACGGTGAGGCGGCCATCGAGATGGCCGCGGGCCATGTCGGGGAGCCGGCCCTGCCGGGCGCCTTCGCCGACTATGAGCTGGCGCCGCGGGAGTACGAACTCAGCGTGGCCCAGACCGTGTTGAAGGTGCACTCGCGGGTCGCCGATCTCTACAACGACCCGATGAACCAGCTGGACCAGCAGCTGCGGCTGACCGTGGAGGCGCTGCGCGAGCGCCAGGAACACGAGATGATCAACAACCCCGCGTTCGGGCTGCTGCACAACGCCGATCTCAAGCAGCGACTCCACACCCGCAGCGGGCCGCCCACCCCCGACGATCTGGACGAACTGATCTCCCGGCGCCGTAAGACCCAGTTCCTGCTGGCGCATCCGCGCACCATCGCGGCGATCGGGCGGGAGTGGAACGCCCGGGGGATCTACCCCACCACCGCGGAGTGCGAGGGCACGGCGGTCCGCGCCTGGCGGGGCATCCCGCTGCTGCCCTGCAACAAGATCCCGGTCACCCCGGAGCAGACCAGCTCGATTCTGGCGCTGCGGGTCGGCGAGGAGAACCAGGGCGTGGTGGGACTGCACCAGACCGGCATCCCGGACGAGTACCGGCCCGGGCTGTCGGTGCGCTTCATGGGCATCAATGACCAGGCCGTCATCAATTACCTGGTCAGCGCCTACTATTCGGCGGCGGTGCTGGTGCCGGACGCGCTGGGCATCCTGGAGGACGTGGAAATCGGTCACTGACCCGCGGGGGCTTCGGTCCGGGTGCCCCGCTCACGACCAGCCGTCAGGGCCGCGGGCGTGGCACCCGGGTGACGTCCGATCAGGTATCTCGCTTCTTCTGACCTGCGCCGTTCTGCCTTTGGTCGAGCCATTGGCAGAACGGCCATTCCCTTGGCAGGGCGCGCCCTGTTGCGCATCATGAACGCACCGCCTGTGCGTGACATGTACGCGACCACGCCCCCACGGTCCTGTCAGGAGTTCATATGGAGCCCGACCACCGTCGCCCGGACCGCCGGCGCCTGCTCACCGGTGCGGCCGCGCTCGCCGCATCCGCCGCTCTCACTCCCCTCACCGCGGCCAGGGCGGCTGCCGCTGGGCGCCGGCAGGCTCCGCGCGGCAGCGCCTACCCTCCGCTCCAGCAGGTTCCGGCAAGCCCGTCCAATTTCACCACCGCCGACCGCCCGGCGCAGTACCCGGTCGAGATGGTCGTGGTGCATGTGACCCAGGAGACCTACAAGGACACCCTCAAGCTGTTCCAGGACCCTCGGCACAAGGCGGCCGCGCACTATGTCGTACGGTCCGCCGACGGCCATCTCGCCCAGTGCGTCAGAGAGCGGAATGTCGCCTGGCACGCCGGGAACTGGGACTACAACACCCGCAGCATCGGCATCGAGCACGAGGGCTGGATCGACGACCCGACGTGGTTCACCGACCCCCTCTACGAGCAGTCCGCCCGGCTCACCGCTGCCATCTGCGACCGCTACCGGATCCCCAAGGACCGCGAGCACATCATCGGCCATGTCGAAGTGCCCGGCACCGACCACACCGACCCCGGGGAATTCTGGGACTGGGCGCGCTATCTGCAACTGGTCAACGAGGCCAGCTGGCGGAGCGCCGGATGACGCGGCGCGCCGTACCACGCCCTTCGGGGTGTCCGAAGGACCGCGGCACGGCGCGCATATTCCGGCGACGACGCTCGGCGCGAGGGTCAGCGAGCCGCCCGCAGAAAGTGCTCCAGGCCCGGGAGATCGTCCGAGTTGAGGTGGTCGACGCCGGCGTCGAACAGCGCTGTCCACACCGCCTCCCGCGCCGGTCCGGCCGCGTCCGGCGTCGCCCAGAAGCGCAGCCGGCGCCGCTCACCGTGCGCGGCCGCCACCAGCCGGCGCAGTTGCTCGCGCTCGGCGGCCGGCTTCGGGCCCACGCCCTGCCAGCCGAAGAGGTCCGTCCAGGAGGCGGAGACCAGCGGCGCGAAGGAGGCGGGGGCGGCGGTCCCCAGGTCCTCGGGGCGCCCGTCGTAGAAGGCATGGCGCACCCGCTCGGCCGCCATGGGCACACGGGCGGCCCGGTCTCCGGAGATCACGGCGGTGACCGGGCCACCGTGGACCCGGCCCGCGCGGCAGACGCTCAGCAGATCCCGGTAGCCGTACAGGACACGGGACAGCGCGCGGTAGGTGGGGTCACCCGCGGTCTTGATGTCGATCAGCAGCTGGAGGGGGAGACGGTGGCCCCGGTAAACCGTGCCGCCGTTGGCGCGAATCCGTCGGCGCAGCGGGTCGAGATACAGCGACTCCAGGGTGCGGGCCGGGTCGAGGTCGCCCTCCTCGTGGGCGACCAGCAGCCGGCCGTCCACGAGCCAGATGTCCGCCTCCACGCTGCCGAAGCCGTGGTCGAGGGCGTCGAGCAGCGGCCGGGGGTGCTCGTAGTCGTTGTGCGCATGGGCACGGCGCAGCGGCACGGAGCCGCTGGGGCGGACGGCCGTGTCACGGGCGGCGGCGGGCGCGGTGAGGCCCGCGGCGAGGACGGCTCCCAGCGACACGACGGCCGTTCTGCGGGTGTACGGATTCATGACATCTCCGGGTCATAGTGAACGTCTTCGGCACCTGGGACAGTTGGCATGACGTCAGGGGGGATCGTGAAGCGGCGATTCGGTCGAGTGCGCGCGGTGCTGACGGTGCTGGTGGCGTGGGGGGTGCTGGCCGGCGGAGGGATGGCGGGCGGGGCGCCGGCCACCGCCGCGGGCCCCACTGTCCATCGCTTCCATGCCAGGTCGGTGGCGCCCGGTGTGGCATACGGCGAATTCCGGATGACGGTGCCGCGCGGCATCGTGCACGGGCATCTGCTGACGGTCGATCTGGCCGATCCGCGGGTCTCGGTCGATCTGCTCTATCCGGGGGCGGTCGGCGCGCGGTCGCCGGTGTCCCAACTGGCGGCCGACCGCCGCGCGGTGGGGGCCGTCAACGGCGACTTCTTCAACATCACCGAGACCCAGCACCCGGGTGTGGAGGCGACCGGCGCCTCGGTCGGCCCGGCGGTGGCCTCGGGGCGGCAGCTGAAGGGCGCGGTGCCCGACGGTCAGCGGTTCGGGCCGGTCATGCCGCCGGGCGCGACCACCGAGGACGTCATCGGCGTCGGCTATGACCGCCGGGCCCGGCTGGACCGGCTCACACTGCGCGGTGCGGTGCTCACTGCGCAGGGGGTGCTGCCGCTGGACGGGCTGAACCAGTACGCACTGCCGCTGGGCGGCATCGGCGCCTACACCGCCCGGTGGGGCCCGGCGTCCCGGGTGCGCGCCACCTGCGGCACGGACATCGACCGGGCGGCACCGTGCAGTACGGACACCACGGAAGTGACCGTCCGGCACGGCCGGGTGACCGCGGTGGAGGACGTGCCGGGGGCCGGCGGAGTGCCCACGGGCAGCGTGGTGCTGGTGGGCCGGGAGGACGGTGCGCGACAGCTGCGCACGCTGCATACCGGTGAGCCGGTGCACCTCACCCCTCGCCTCGTCGGCCGGGGGCCCGTCCCCCTGCGGTTCGCGGTGGGCGGCTTCCCGATCGTGCGGGACGACGAGCCGGTGGCCGGTCTGGACACCGTCGCGGTGGCGGTGCGCACGTCAGCGGGCATCGGGGACGGCGGGCGGCTGCTATATCTCATGGCGCTGGACGGGGCCCCGGGCCAGACCGGTCTGACGGTGCACGAACTGGCGGACCTGATGGAGGAGTTGGGCGCGCGGGACGCGATGAATCTGGACGGTGGCGGCTCCTCGACGCTGGTCACCGGCGACAGGTACGGGGCCACGGTCCGCAACCATCCGTCGGGCGGTGCCGAGCGGCCGGTGCCCAACGCGATCGGGGTGTTCTCCGCCAGGTGAGCGGCGGGCGGCCAACTGCCGGCGCCCGGACGGGGGTCAGACCTTCCCGGCGGTCGCGGCGCCCGCGGTGCGCATCCGGACCAGGGCGTAGACGCTGCCGGCCAGGGCCAGGTCGGAGAGCAGCATGAAGCCGAGGGAGTAGGTGCCCTTGCCGCGGTGGACCGCGCCCAGGACGAGCGGCGGAACGAAGCCGCCGGCGGCGCCGACGATGCCGGTGACGCTGCCGAGCTGCGCCTGCGGCGTCACCCGCGAGACGAGCGCGAAGAGGGCACCGCCGGCCGCGCCCAGGCCCGCCGGCGAGGTCCGCGGGAGGGGCCGGTCCGGGTGGTCGTCGATCATCAGTGCGCCGAGGAGGGCGAGGACGGCGAGCGCCACGGCGACGACGAGATACGGCAGGTTCTCGGGTGGATGCGGGGGGTCAGATATCCGGAGAGTGCGGCACCGCCGGTGCCCATCCCGAAGATGCCCAGCGCCGGGCCCCGGGCGCCAAAGCGGTCGGTGAGCGCACCGACCGGCACCCGGCCCAGCGAGCCGGCCGGCAACGGCACCGCCACCGGCGCCGAGGCCTCGACGTCGGTCAGGCCGAGGCCGGCCTGGACGGCGTTGCCCAGAGGGGAGAGCAGGTTCCAGGCCCAGAAGGTGACCGTGAAACCGAGGGTGGCGAGGATGCGGTTCCGGCAGGCCGCCGGTGTCACGGACGCACACTGCTCACCACGTCGGCGGCGCCGGACAGCCCTTGGTGGATGTCCGGGGCGAGGCTGCTGTTCGCCAGGTAGAAGCCGAGCAGCGCGCACACCAGGGCGTGCGAGATCTTGAGCTTTCCGCTGCGCAGGAAGATCACGGTCAGGATCACCAGCAGCAGTACGACCGAGATGGAAATGGCCATGGGACGCACGCCTCCTCAATCGCCGCCCGAACGGGCAGCAAGGGGTGGCCAGTTTGGCGTATTTCAGGGTATGTACGGTTCTCGTCCGGGTGCTCCGATCAGGTGATCACTGCGGGTCACGGGGAGCGGCCGCGGGGCGCAGCGGACCGGTGAGCCGCCCCGGGCCGGGAGTCCACTCACCCACGTCCCGGGCGGGCGCCTCCGCCGCCGGCCGGCCGTCCGCCGATCCACCCCCTCACCTGCCACCGGCCGGTCCACTCGGAAGGAATCACCCATATCGCCGCAAGTGCCAAGCGGCGCTCGGCCGTTCACCCTCCACACCGCGGCCCGCCTGCCGGTGTGCCGTGTATCACATCACTCCCTGCAACGAGGCAGGGCGATCGGCCGTCTTAGCGGCCGACAGCGCCGCCCTCCCGCACCGCAGACGAAAGCCCCCGACATGAGCCAGCCCCCCGCCCGCCGCCGGCGGCCCCTCCGGCCGCAGCGCGGCGCACTCGCGCTGGTCGCGGCGCTCGGTGCGGGCACGCTCACCGCGTGCGGGGGAAACGCGGAGCCGGCCCCCCAGGGCGGTCCGGTGAAGGTGGCGCTGGGCGCGGCGAGCGGGACCAGGACCGTTCAGGCCGGCGACCGCCTCCGGGTGACCGCGGAGGGCGGGGTACTGACCGGGGTGAGGGTCACCGACCCCAGGGGACGACAGCTGCCGGGCGGCCTCGGCCGGGGCGCGACCAGCTGGACGTCCAGGGCGAAGGCCGCGCCGGACACCCGGTACTCCGTCGTCGCCAGGACCAGGAACGCACAGGGCGGTGCCGGCGCGGCCAAGGAGTCACTGACCACCGCGAAGGCTGCCGAGCTCAACACGCTGATGCTCGATCCCCGCTCACCGGGCGCGGCAGCCGGTGCCGACCGGCCCCTCTCGATCGTCTTCGACTTCCCGGTCACCGACCGGACCACGGTGGAGCGGCGGCTGAGCGTCACCGCCGACCACCGCATGACCGGGTCGTGGGACTGGGGGAAGGACCGCAGCGGCAGCGACCGGGTGGACTGGCGGCCCGCGCGGCCCTGGAAGCCGGGCACCGAGGTCACGCTACGGGCGGATCTCGACGGGGTGGACTCCGGCGGCGGCCGCTACTTCGCCAACGACTATGACCTGAACTTCACCATCGGCCGGAGTTGCACCGACTCGGACACGGGGCGGGTTTGTGGCAGGGTCCACGTGGGTGACCCTGTAGAGGTCACCACACCCTCCTTACGGGGAGGGGAAGACAACAGGGCCATCGGGATCGGAGACAGGAATGACGGCTGATCCCCGTGGCAGTGAACCAGCGCCCGAGCGTCGAGCAGCTGGACCCTTTCAGAGCCTAGTGTGACGGAATGAGCACCGTGCAGGACCAGGATCAACTCACGGGGTGGCAGCGCTTCCGGCGCCGTGTCCCCAATGGCTTCGCCATCGTCTTCAGCCTGTTGGGGCTCTTCTGTGCCCTGATGGCGCTGATCGGGCCCCTCCGGCGCGGACTCCACCCGGTGATCTACTGGCTGGACACGCTCACCATCCCGGTGGTGCCGAACTTCGCCTACGCGGCCTTCCTCTTCCTCCTGGCCGCGGCGATGACCGCACGCAAACAGGTCGCGCTGTGGTTCGTGGTGACCTACATGGTGCTGGTCACCCTGGCGGACGCGCTGTTCCTGGCCGCGGGGTACTGGGAGTACGCCTTCTCCCTGGTGCTGTGCGCCGGTGCGCTGGTGCTTCTGCTCGTCTCGCACCGCGAGTTCTATGCGATCACCCGGCGCGGCGCGTTCCTGCGCGCGATCGGGGTGCTGATCGGCGGGCTCGCCGCGGCGGTGCTGATCGGCTGGGGACTGGTGTCGCTGGCCCCCGGCACGCTGGAGCCCGGCGCCGCCAACCGGCTGCTGTGGGCGGCCAATCGCGTCTGCGGCGGGCTGGTCGGCGGCCGGCTGATCGAGGGCCGTCCGCCGCACTGGACCAGCGCCGTTCTCGGGCTGCTCGGTGCGCTGGCACTGCTGAACGCCGCGGCCGCGCTGTTCCGTTCGCAGCGTATGGAGGCCGCGCTGCACGGCGACGAGGAGGCCCGGATCCGGGCGCTGCTGGACCGCTACGGCAGCCAGGACTCGCTCGGCTACTTCGCCTCCCGCCGCGACAAGGCCGTGGTCTTCTCCCCCAGCGGCAAGGCCGCCGTCACCTACCGCGTCGAGGCCGGTGTCTGTCTGGCCAGTGGTGACCCGGTCGGTGACCGCGAGGCGTGGACGCAGGCCATCGAGGCATGGCTGGAGGTCGCCGGACGGTACGGCTGGCAGCCCGCCGTCATGGGGGCCAGCGAGAGCGGCGCCAAGGCGTTCGCCCGCTGCGGGCTCGGGGCGCTGCAGCTCGGCGACGAGGCGATCTTGCAGGTGAAGGACTTCGACCTCGACGGCCGGGAGATGCGGGTGACCCGCCAGGCCGTCAACCGCGTCGAGCGCACCGGCGCGGCCTTCCGCGTACGGCGCCACTCCGCGCTGAGCGACGAGGAGATGCAGGAAGTCATCCACCGGGCGGACGCCTGGCGGGACACCGAGACCGAGCGCGGGTTCTCGATGGCGCTGGACCGGCTGGGCGACCCGGAGGACGGTGAGTGCCTGCTGGCCGAGGCGTTCGACGGCGACGGCAACATGATCGCGCTGTTGTCCTTCGTGCCGTGGGGCAAGGACGGCATCTCGCTGGATGTCATGCGCCGTGACCGCACCGCGCCCAACGGTGTCATGGAGTTCATGGTGGCCCGGCTGTGCACCCAGGCCGGTGCGATGGGCGTGCGCCGGATCTCGCTGAACTTCGCGGTGTTCCGGTCCGCCTTCGAGGAGGGCGCCCGGATCGGTGCCGGGCCGGTGCTGAAGTTCTGGCGCAAGCTGCTGCTGTTCTTCTCCAAGTGGTGGCAGCTGGAAGCCCTCTACCGTTCCAACGCGAAGTACAACCCGGAGTGGTATCCGCGGTTCCTGTGCTACGCGGACGCCGGCGCGCTGGCCCGTATCGGCCTGGCCTCCGGTATCGCCGAGGGCTTCGTGGCCGTGCCGAGCCTGGGCAAGCTGTGGGGCAAGGGCCACAAGAAGCGGGTGCTGGCCCCGGCCAGCACCGCGGGCCTGCCGTCGCTGGACGAGCTCGGCCTGGTGCAGACCGGTCCGGCCACCGAGGAGGAGCTGCACGAGCGGGAACTGGCCGCGCTGCCCGAGCAGGTGCGGGTGCGCCACCGGAAGCTGGAGCGGCTGCGGGAGGCCGGCACCGACCCGTATCCGGTGGGCGTGGAGCGTACGCACACCCTGGGCGAGGTCCGCGCCGAGTACCCCGACCTCACATCCGGGGCGCGGACCGGCAAGTCCGTCAGCATCGCCGGGCGGGTGCTGCTCACCCGCGACCACGGTGGCGTGCTCTTCGCGGTGCTGCGGGACTGGTCGGGCGATCTGCAGATCGCGCTGACCCGGGACGGCAGCGGCAAGGAGGTGCTGGAGCGCTTCGGTTCGGACATCGACCTCGGTGACCACATCGAGGCGGAGGGCGAGGTCGGCAGCAGCGCCCGCGGTGAGCTGACGGTGTTCGTGACGCAGTGGCGGCTGACGGCCAAGTGCCTGCGGCCGCTGCCGGACAAGCGGCGCGGACTGTCCGACCCGGAGGCCAAGGTCCGCCAGCGGTATGTGGACCTGGTCGTCTCGCCGGACGCGCGGGACAACGTACGGGCACGCAGCACGGCCGTCCAGGCGCTGCGCCAGGGGCTGATCGACCGCGGCTACCTCGAGGTCGAGACGCCGATGCTGCAGCAGATCCACGGTGGCGCCAACGCCCGCCCGTTCCACACCCATATCAACGCCTACGACCTCGATCTGTATCTGCGGATCGCGCCGGAGCTGTATCTCAAGCGGCTGTGCGTGGGCGGGATGGAGAAGGTCTTCGAGATGGGGCGGACCTTCCGCAACGAGGGCATCTCCTACAAGCACAACCCCGAGTTCACGATGCTGGAGGCGTACCAGGCGTTCGCCGACTACGACGTGATGCTCGATCTGACCCGGGAGCTGATCCAGAGCGCGGCGATCGCCGCGTTCGGCAGCGCCACCGCCCGCAAGGCGGACGAGAACGGCCGGCTGGTCGAGCACGACATCTCGGGCATCTGGCCGGTGAAGACCGTCTACGGCGCGATCTCCGAGGCGCTCGGCGAGGAGGTCGACGCGGACACCGGACAGGACGTGCTGCGCCGGCTGTGCCACGCCTCGTCGGTGCCGCTGAAGCCGGAGATGGGCCGTGGCGACATCGTGCTGGAGATGTATGAGCGGCTGGTGGAGGAGCGGACTCAGCTCCCCACGTTCTACAAGGACTTCCCCACCGAGGTCTCGCCGCTGACCCGTCAGCACCGGCGGGACCCACGGCTCGCCGAGCGCTGGGACCTGGTCGCGTTCGGCACCGAACTGGGCACCGCCTACTCGGAGCTGACCGACCCGGTGGAGCAGCGGCGGCGGCTCACCGCCCAGTCGCTGCTGGCGGCCGGCGGTGACCCGGAGGCGATGGAGCTGGACGAGGACTTCCTGCAGGCCCTGGAGTACGCGATGCCGCCGACCGGTGGTCTGGGCATCGGTGTGGACCGGCTGGTCATGTTCCTCACCGGTCTGTCGATCCGCGAGACGCTGCCGTTCCCGCTGGTGCGGCGCCGCTGACGGCACTCCGGGCCCGGTCACGGCGGGCCGCACGGCGAAGGCCACCACCGAGCGGTGGTGGCCTTCGCCATGCGCAGGCGGCTCCCACGGGCCGGTGCCGCAGTCACCGGGAAGGGCACGGCCGGGAGTGCGGCGGTCGGCCACCGTGCCCGAGGCCGTCAGAACCAGGTGACGGTGAGCGGGAAGGAGGCGGTGGCCGTGGCGCCGAGGGAGTCGGTGGCGGTGGCGGTGACCGGGAAGGAGCCGGTCTGCCAGGGCCGGCCGCCGATCCGGCCGCCGGCGGCGTCGGCGCTCAGTCCCAGCGGCAGACCGGTGGCGCGGTAGGTGAGCGGGGGTGTGCCGCCGCTGGCGGTCAGCGGGACGGTGCAGTCCTGGAGGAAGCGGCAGGTCTGCGGGCCGGGGGCGGTGAGCTTCAGATCACCGCCGGGCGGCTCGGTGCCTCCGGTGTCGAACACCCCGGTGACGGGGGCGGCGGTGGCGGCGTTGCCCGCATGCCCGGTGCCGTAGAGGTCCTCGACCGTCCGCAGCAGGCTGAAGTGGTTGTAGGCGCCGCTGACGGTGCCCTGCCGGACATGGGCGCCGTGGAACACGGTCGCGATCCTGTTGGAGCCGAGGTAGTTGTCCTCGTCCCAGGTCACCATCAGCAGACTGTTGTGGTCCTTGGCCCACCGGGCGTAGGAGGCGAGGTTGTTCCTGAGCCAGGTGTCGCCGCTGCCCACGGCGCAGTCGTGCATGTCGTTGCACATGTCCGGGATGACGAAGGACACGGTCGGCAGCCGGGTGAAGTCGTCCTTGGGGAACTGGGCGAAGGTCTTGCCGGTCTGCACGGGCACGTTCGTGAAGGCGAACCAGGGGTTGTGCTTCTGCGCGTACCGGCCGTCGGCGCAGGTCGTGGAACCCTCGGCCGGCAGGCCCTCGTTGTAGCTCGCAAAGGTCTTGCCGGCGGCGAGCAGCTCCTGGCCGAGGTTGGGCGCGGTCATCGACTGCGCGGCGTAGCAGTCGTCGCCGGTGATCCCCTGTGTGGTGCCGGAGAAGAGGTTGAAGTAGTTCGGCTGGCTGGGGTGGGTCAGCGCCTTCATTCCGGTCAGGCCGGCGCCGTCCTGGGCGAGTTGGTTGAGGTAGGGCGCGTCGGCGCTGCCGATGATCTCGCCGTACTGCTTGTTCTCGAAGACGACGATCACCACGTGGTCGTAGGACGGCAGCGCGGTGCGGGCGCCGCCGCCCGCAACGGCGGTGTCTCCTCGGGGGGTGTGGGCGTCGGCGGTGGTGGCCGCGAGGATCAGGCCGAGCGCGCCGAGCACCGCCACGGTCGCCCTGCGCAGACGGGCCGCTGTGCGTGTCATCAGGTCTCCTCTCCCTCCTTGCCGGGGGGATGCCGAGGTCGTGGTCATCGGTCCTCGCGGCGGGCCGCGGCCGCGACGGCGATCCGCAGTACGCGGGGCACGGGCAGGTCACAGCGGCGGAAGGCATCGGCGGCGGCGGTCCGGACCGCCGCACGCCGGTCCGGGGGCACCAGCAGCAGCACACTGCGCCCCGGGCGGGTGCCGGGCCACCAGGCGGACCACGCACCGGCGCGCAGGGCCGCGCGGACCGCGTCGGCGAGGCCGGTGGCTAGGGAAGGGGCGGTGGCTGCCGCGGGGGCCGGGCCGGCCCCGCCCGTGGCGGGACGGGCCGTCAGGAGCAGCAGACAGGGGTCCGTACCGCCGTCGGGGGCGCGCAGCGGCTGATGGCTGCCGTCGGCCGCGAGGAGGTGGCCGGCCCGGGCGAAGAGCACGGCCCGGCGCAGCCCGTCATCGCCGGGCACGGCGGCGCCCAGCAGACGCGCCAACTGCGCGCGGACCGGAGGGCCTTCGCCCCGGCCGGCGTGTACGTCCGCGACGGCGAGGGCGACCGCGCACTCCAGCGGTTCGGCGACGGGCAGCCCCACGGCTTCGGGCAAGGGGGCATTCAGCTGCAGATCGGCGCCGCCCCGGCCGCATCCGGCGGCGGCGAGGGCGCGCAACACGGCGTACGGTCGGGCGGCCCAGCCGGGGGCGTGGGCGGCCGGTCCGGTGAGGGGGAGTTCGGCGGTCTCGGCCGGGTGGTTGAGCGAGGCGCAGCGCAGCACCCCGTCGGCGCGCGGGGCGACGGCCACATCGACGTATTGGTCGGCCGCCGCGCACCAGTCGGTCCGTGGCGCCGCCCCGTTTCGCGGCGGGACGGCGGACGCGGTGACCCGGAAGGCGTACGGGGCCCGCCACACCGCGTCGGGCGGGCGGCGGTAAGCCGTCGCGAAGCCGTGGGAGAGCAGGCGCAGCAGCGGGTCCGCCGTGGTGCGGTACGCCAGGTCCACCGCGCTCACCCCAGCTCTTTGCGGGCCAGCAGCCGGTAGGCGTTGCCGCCGTCGGTGGCCCGGGCCACCACGGTGCGCAGGCTGTCGAGGGCGAGCGCGGCGCCGTAGCAGGGCACCGCCATGGCCTGTACGGCGCTTCGGGCGGCGCGGCGGGCCGGGGTGGCGGGGACGGTGGCCCAGGGGGCGAGCGGGTCGGGGGCGAGCCCGTTCGCGGCGAGTGCGACGGCGCCGAGGAAATCGCCGTTGGGCTGGTGGGCCGCGCCGTGCTGCTCGGCGAGGACGGTGAATCCCCGTGCCGCCAGGGCCTGTTTGAGGTTTCCGGCCGGCATGAGGTGCTGGTGCTGGGGCTGGAACCAGGGCAGCCAGTAGCGGCCGAGCAGCCGGCCGGCACGGGACCGGGGATCGGGGAGTTCGATGAGGAGATGGCCGCCGGGGGCCAGGACCTTGACGGCCGCGTCGAGTTCGGCGAAGGGGTCCCGGGTGTGTTCGAGGTAGTGGTGCATGCTCACCGTGTCGTAACGTCCGGCGAGCCGGTCGGCGAGGTCGGGGAACTGGCCCTGGTAGGCGGTGTCGATCCAGCCCCGGCGTGCGGCCTCGTGCACCCCTTCGCCCATGTCCAGCCCGTCGAAACGGGTGTCGGGCCATACGGCACGTGCGGCGTTGCAGAAGTGTGCCGCGGCGGTTCCGACGTCGAGCCAGGTTCCGGGGGTGGTGAAGGGCCGGAGCATCTCGGCACGGGCACGGTAGGTGCCGCTCATCCGGCCCAGGACCAGGGAGGCGCCGTCACCGCCGAGGCCTTCGTAGAAGTCGCGGTAGTAGAAGTCGAGCCCGTCCGGGGTGAGCCGGGGGTTCTGGAAGATGTGGCCGCAGTGGCGGCACTCCTCCAGGGTGAACCGGCCGGGCTTGCCCTGGAGCAGGTCGGGCGTGCGGATGTGCACGACGGGGCCGGGCGTCGAGCACCAGGGGCAGTCCGTGCGGCGGGGCTCGAAGAACCGGTCCGTGCCGCCCGCGAGTTCGGCCGCGTACGCGTCGCGGCGCGCCGCGGCACGGGCGGCGTCCGGCGCCTCGGCGGCCGGGGTGGCGAGGGTCCGCAGCGCGGTCGACAGGGCGCGCAGCGGACGGGAGGCGGTGGCGCGGGCGAGGTCAGCGGGGCGCGGTCCGGGGACCGGGCCCAGGACGGCGGCGGGCTGCAGCCAGTACAGGGCGGTTGCCGCGGCACCCCAACGCGGCGCCGAGACCAGGCACTTCACCAGCAGGGCGAGGCCGGCGAGCTGAGCGGCGGACAGCAGGGCCGGCGGGAGGCCGCGGGCCCTGAGTTCCTCGGCGTGCCGCGCGGGGTCGGGTGGCGGCACGGTGAGACCGGGGGCGAGGGCCCAGCCGGTGGTGTCGGGGGCGTACTCCTTGAGGGTGCGGACGAGGCGGAGCAGTTCGGGCACCGAACGCGGCGGAGCCCCGTCGCCGAGCCCGGCCCGCCGGTGGACGTCGTCGGCCACCAGGAGGGCGTGGCCCGCGCCGTGGCCCGGGGCGCACCGGTCGGTGCGGTGGGCCGCGGGGTCGAGCAGCCGGAGCAGACCCAGGGTGCTCTCGGCGTCCAGGCGCGCCGGGATCAGGTCGACGACGCGCAGCCCCTCACGTACGGCGTGGTCGACCGCGGCGCGCAGGGTCGCCTCGTCGGCCGTGACGCCGGGCGCGGTGATCAGGTGCCAGCCCTGGAGCGGCCGTGGGGCATCGTGCGGCGGGGCGGGGGCGAGCACCGGCAGCGCGGCGAGCCTGCGGCGGGCGCGCACGGTGCCCGCTCCCAGGGCCGCCACGGCGGCGGCCGCCACCCATCGTGTACGGGGTCCCGAACGGTGCACTCGCGTCATCGGGCTCACGGTCCCTTCTCGTTCTCGGTCTCGGTGGGGGCGGTGCCGGGTGCGGGCCGGCCGGGGTGCCGGCCTGCGGATGTGCCGGGCGGCAGCTTCTCCAGACGGTCGGCCGCGGTGCGGGCGCCGCCCGCCTCGGCGAAGGACGCCTGGATACGGCGGGCCGCACGACGATGGGCCGGGTCGTCCAGTACGGCGGCCAGCGCCTGGTGGAGCTCGTCCGCGCGGGCCCGGCCGAACCGCACCCGCACCCCCGCACCGGTCCCGGCCACCTGCCCCGCGACGATCGGCTGATCGTCGCGGACGGGCGCCACGACCAGCGGCAGTCCATGAGCGAGCGCCTCGCACACGGTGTTGTGGCCGCCGTGGCACAACACGGCGTCGAGGTGCGGCAGCAGGGCGAGTTGGGGGACGTACTCCTGGTGCACCACATGGCGCGGGACGGTCCCGGCGAGCTCACCGGGGGCGGCCAGGATCAGCTGCGCCCGGTCCGCGAGGGCGTCAGCGGCGCGCAGTACCGCGGGGTAGAAACGGGCGCCCGCCTCGCGGTTGAGGGTGCCGAGGGAGACGAGCACCCGGGCGCGCCCGGGGTCCAGCCGGTGCCACGGGAAGTCTCCGGCGGAGGGGCGGGCGCCGAAGGCGGGCCCGACGAAGGCGTAGTGGGGCGGATACCGCCGTCCCCCGGGGCGGGCCACGGCGCCCTTTCCGGCGACGGCCGGCCCACCCGGGCGCACCGCGTCGCCGGCCGGCCCGCCGTCCCCGATGAGCGCGGGGGTGGAGAAGACCAGGACGAGGTGCGGGGAGAAGCGTGGGTCCCAGCCGCTGGGTGCGCCGGATTCGGCGAGCAGTGCGGCGATGCGCTGCGCCACCCACTCCCCCACCTTGGGGACACCGTCGAAGGGCCGGGTGAACTCGGCCGAGGTGGTCGCCGAGGTCGCCCAGGGCAGACCGTGGCGCCGCGCCACCAAGGGGCCGGCCAGGGCCTGTTGGTCGGCCACCACCACATCGGGCGCAAAGGCTTCGACGGCGGTGTGCACACCGGGCAGCATCGCGCGGGCGAGGGGGATGAGGACCTCCGCCCACAGGAAGCGCAGGGCCGCGATGCCCCGCAGATCGCGCCACCGCCCGTGCAGTACGTCGGTGCCGTCGCCCGCGCCCCGCTCTCCCGCCGGGTACAGGAGGGAGCCAGCGGGGAGCAGCGGCGCGAGGGCCGCTGCGGGGCCGGTCCAGGCGACCCGGTGGCCGCGCGCGCTGAGTTCGGCGGCGACGGCCACCGTGGGGTTGACATGTCCGACCAGCGGCGGGACGACGAACAGCACTCTCATCCGGCCACCGCCCCGGCCCGGGCGCCGAGCCGTTCCAGCACGGCGGCACAGAGCCGTTCGGTGGCTTCGTTGAGCACGGTGTGTCCCACCCCCGGGAGCACACACAGCTGGCAGTCCGGCGCGGCGGCCGCGAGTTCCCGTGCTCCGGGGAGGAGTTCGGAGTGCTCTCCGTAGACGGCGAGGACCGGGCGGCCGAGCCGGGCGAAGTCGTGGACGGTGAAGGCGGGGCCCGCCGCGATGTCCTCGATCAGGGAGGTGCGGTTGAGCAGGGCGTCGGCGCCGGCGGTCAGCCGGGCCTCCTTGCGCCGCCCGAGCGCGGCGAGCTGCTCGGGCAGGCGGCGGTGTTCGAGGCCGAGGGCCGCGACGGTGAGGGTGTCGGTCATGTTCGCGACCCAGTCCCCGGTCAGTTGGGCATCGATCAGCACGAGTGAGGCGACCAGGTCGGGCCGGACGAGCGCGGTGTGCAGGGCGAGCACACCGCCGTAGCTGTTGCCGACCAGGTGGACCGGGCGGCGGTCGAGGCCGAGGGTGGCGAGCAGGGCGGTGAGATCGGCCACCGCGGTGTCCCTGTCGTAGCCGCCGGGCGGGCGTTCGCTTCGGCCGTGTCCGCGCTGGTCGTAGAGGAGCACCTGGTATCCGGCGCGGGAGACGGGACCCGCGAGGGTGCAGTAGAAGCTCGACAGGTTGTCCATCACGAGGCCGTGGAGGAAGACGACCGTGGGGCCGCCGCGGCCCGGCAGCGTCTGGGTGTGGAGGCGCAGCCCGCCTGCGGGGGTCAGGGCCATGGTGCGCTCAGCCCGCGCAGGCCTGGTCGGCGGCGGTGACCCGGTCGATATGGGCGGCGAGTTCGCCGACCGTCATGGCCAGGATCTGGTCGATGTCCTTCTCCGCGAGGAGATCGAGGAGGTCCACCGAGCTGCCGTAGCGCTGTTGCAGCAGCTCGGCGAGCGCCACGAACTCGATGCTCTCCAGCGCCAGATCGTCGTTGAAGGTGGTCGCGGGAGTGATCTCGCCGACGACGAGCAGCTCGTCGCCGACAACGCTCACCAGCATGTCGGTGATCTGGGCCAGGATCGCCCCGGTGCGCTCGGGGAACGGGTCAGCTGCCATGGGTGGCCTCCGTGGAAGTGGGGGTGTCGGTGCCCGTACGGTCCTCGGGCGGCGGCCCGGTCCAGGCGACGACATGGCGCGCGGACAGGTCGTGGACGGAGTCGAGGTGGACGAGGTGGTGCCGGCCGTCCGGGGAGACCACCCGGAGCGCGCCGCCCGGTGCGGCCGTCACGGCCCACTCCAGCGGCCGGCCGCCGAGCCCGCTGCCCGCCGCCTTGGCCGCGGCCTCCTTGGCGCACCACAACGCGGTGAGCCAGTAGGCACGGCCGGTGCCCCCGGTTGCCTCCCGGGCCTGGAGGCCGTCCGCCAGGCGGCGTTCGGCCGGGGTGAGGGCGATCCGTTCGAGGGCCTGCGGATCGTCGGTGACCGGTTCGATGTCGATGCCGACCGGGCCCGACCGGTGGGCGAGGGCGACGGCGACATGGTCCTTGTGCGCGAGCGAGAGATGGATGCCGGCGGTGAGCGGGCCCTCGGGCCCGGGGCGGCCGTGGTGGTCGTTGCCGACGGCGACCTCGGCGGGGAAGACGGGCCCGGCTCCCGACTCCCACAGCAGCTCACGGACCGCGTCCTTGGCGGCGATCCGGCCCAGCAGCCAGGCCGCGCGGGCGCGCGGCGCGCACCGTTCGTAGCGTGCGCGTTCGGCCGCGCCCAGATAGCGGCGCATGACCAGCTCCTGCGAGGCCGGGTCCGTCCAGCGGCGCCGGGCCAGACACCAGCCGCCCGGCCGGGGTTCGCCGATGCCGCACACCTCCGGGGTGAACTTCATCGGCCACACCCGCTCGTCCGCCCCGAAGCGCCGGTACGTCCAGCCCTCCAGCCGCGCCCATACGCCGCCGTCGGCGCCGCTCAGCTCCACATCGCCGCGCACCGAGCCGGGCCGTACCTCACGGATCCGGGCGGTGGCCGCCAGCAGCGCGCCCTCGCGGGGCGGGGGCCCATAGAGCCGTACGCGGTCCAGAGTCGCGGGGAAGACCAGCCGGTCACCGGTCAGTTTCAGCTGCATCCAGTGGCCGAGGAGCTGGCCGGCGGCGTCCAGGAGTGCGCCGGGCGCGGGCAGTGCGCGCAGCGTTCCGCGGATGCCGTCGGCGGCGAGCGTGCTGACCTCGTGGACCCCGGCGAACGCCGGGCCGTGGAACATCCACCGGTCCCGGTAGAGGGCCTCGGCGCTCACGGGCGCCGGTCGGCAGGACGTCAGGGCCGCGGTGTCGGGCGGCGGCGGAGCCGGGTGGTGTGCCGCGAGGTGGACGGTGACGGCGGCGTGGTCCCCGAGGGCCACCCGTACGCGGCCGTCGTCGGCAGGGGTGGCGGTGACGGCCAGGTCGACGGGCGGGGCGACGGGCAGCCAGCGCAGGGCCCGTACGTCGGAGTAGCCGGTGACGGTGTGTCCGGGCCGTGCCTCATGGGCCGCCTCGGCGGCCAGTTCCAGCAGTGTGGTCATGGGCACGACGGGGAAGCGGTCGGCGGGCTCCGGCCAGTCGTCGGGCTGGAGGTAGACGCAGTGGTCGCGGACGTACGGGAGGGTGCCGAGGGAGAGGTGGCGGACGGTGCGGCGAGGGCCCGGGGCCGGACCCGGGCTGGTGCTGAGGCGGGGGCCCGGGACCGGACCCGGGCTGGTGGTGGGGCGGGGGCCTGGCGCCGGGGCCGGCCCGGCGGTGCGGCGGTGGCCTGGTGCCGGGGCCGGGCGGGCGGCCGCGGCGGCGACCGTGCGGGTGGCGGCCCGGGTTTCGGCGAGGAGGGCGTCCAGGGCCTGCCGGACGGGTTCCGCGGCGGGCGGCCGGGGGTGCGGCAGCGCTCCCCCGGCCCCTCCCCCTCCTCCCCCTTCGGGGGAGGGGGCGGGGGGTGGGTCCGGGGGTGGGGGTGGGTCCGCGGGCGCGAAAAGCCCACCGCCCCGC